>NZ_LTCZ01000443.1:0-36562 GCF_001583455.1 Rhodococcus sp. LB1
AACATCCGGATGTTGGTGCCGTCGTCGGACCAGCGGCGATGCCGTTCCCAGATCGACTGCCACGGGCCGAAGTATTCGGGCAGATCGCGCCACGGTGATCCGGTTCGGAACCGCCAGGCGATTCCTTCCAGGGTCAACCGGTGGTCGTTCCATGGACGTCCCCTCCGGCCTGCCAGTGCGGGTAGGACGGGCTCGATCACAGCCCACAGGTCATCGGGGATCTCATCGGCGCGCAACACATACCGAGCGTCACGCATCAATCCCCGAACATTAACCAGACACGCTCTAGACACAATCGCCAGAGGTTGCTGTCCACGCTAGTCGCCGCGGTGATCTGCCACACTGGCCTCAACTGTCACGTGATTGAACATCAGGAGCAGAAACCAAAGCTCCGTCCGCAGTAGCTCATGTCGACCGCTATACCGCTCCTATCCTCGACGACTCTCGCTTCAGTGCTACGAATTGATACGCGTGGTTGCACTGAGTTCGCCACTCACGGGCTGCACGCCGCCCATGCTGCGTCGCGGACCCTCAGGGAAGCCTAAACGCCGTCTTCCTGGGATCACAGGCGTTCGGACTGCGGTGCAGTCGCGAGCACCGAGTGGATGAACTGGCGAAGTCTCTGAGATATCTCGTTCCTTCGTGGCTTCTCGGCCAATTCGGCGAGACGTCGATAAAAGGTCTTCGGACCGAGCCCGAACTGGACAAGGATCTCCTCCGGCGGTGGCCCCCCGAAAGGTATCCACTGCTCGGCGAGGTCGACCATCGCTTGTTCGTCCGACGTCATCTTCAAATACCTCCCGGCTTTCTTGGCCTGTGTCTGTCGTGGATTCGGCGGGCATTGCTGCACCCTGGTACCGAGCGGCGGTGATGTCGCATCCTGGGCAGTAGGTGATGGAGTGTGGCTGTTCACAGGGTGCGGCTAATGCGTTTCGCGGACGGGTGGCCGGCGTCGTTCTCATCAGGCTCGTTTCCGCCTATTCAGGGGAGACGAAGTCCGTGACCCGCTCGCCGTCCTGACGGAACACCTTCGATCTTGCCACCACAATCGGTACAGCGCTGACCAGTGCAATCACGATGATGAGAAGGGAAATCGCGACCGACGACCCGTACCGACCGAACAGCGCTGTTGCGACGATCGGAGTGATTCCCCCGCCAAGGATGGAGCCGAAGGTGTAGCACACAACAGAACCGCTGTAGCGGCAACTCACAGGAAACATGCCGGTGACCAACGCAGGTAGGGGGCCACTCATAAGTGAGTTGGCCAAGGCCAGCCCCGCAAGTCCGATGAAAATCATCGCCACAATGCCTGTGTCGACCAGGGCAAACAGCGGAAAGGCCCAAACGACCGCAAGTACGGCGCCGAGAATGAACGTTGGTCGCCGCCCGACCCTGTCTGCGAAGTATCCACCCAGCAAGGTCATGAACACCCAGAGAGCGCTGACACCGGTCAGGACCCACAGCATCGTCGTAGTAGATGTATGCATTTCCGACACGCTGTACTGCACCAGAAATAGCGAGATCAGATACCCGAAGGCGCCCGCAGCAACGGAACCGAGACTGCCGACGATAATCTGCGCACGATAGCTGCGGAAGACCTCTAGCAGTGGAGTTTTGACGATTTCCTCGCTCGACCGTGCACGCTCGAACTCCGAACTTTCCTCGAGTCGCAGCCTGATAACAAGACCGACCGCGATGAGAATCGCACTCATAAGGAAGGCGATTCGCCAGCCCCACGCTGCAAAGGCAGTGGGCGACATGGCCGAGGTCAGCAGCAGGAAGACGAGCTGTGATAGGAATACGCCGGCGGGTAGGCCGAGCTGCGGAAAGCTACCGTAAAACGCGCGCTTGTTCGCCGGGGCGTTCTCGACCGCCATAAGGACGGCACCCGCCCATTCGCCACCGACACCAAGACCCTGGATCAACCGGAGAGTAACCAGCAGTATCGGAGCCCAAATGCCTATGGACTCGTAGGTGGGTAGCAGGCCGACCAAGGTCGTCGAAACTCCCATCGTCATCAACGCTATTACCAGCATGGTCTTTCGCCCCACGCGATCCCCGAAATGCCCCATCACGACACCGCCGATAGGGCGAGCAATAAAGCCGACCGCGAATGTTCCCATCGCGGCAAGCGTGCCGCTCAGATCGGAGAACTCAGGGAAGAATTGGGTTCGAAATACCAGAGCTGCAGCCAGCCCGTAAATGAAAAAGTCGTAATACTCGATAGTCGTACCGACGAAACTTGCGAGCACTACCCTGCGCGATTGGTTTGAAACGCCTGTTGCCACAGACTCAGTCATGAATATTCTCCTCGATACACCCGAAGCTCTGCGCCAGAGTCTCAATGCGTACTGATGAATCAGTGACAGCCTGCGAGACCGGTCTTCTCCAAGAGCGGAGCTGGATCGCTCAAAACGCATCCACCGGTAACGGTACGCCTGCTGGGATTCGGCAAAAACTCGCGAATGACGTAGCTAGGCGGTACATTTGCAGATCACCAAACGCGACGAATGTCGTATGTCTTGCGATCTCAGTGCGTCCTCGATGGGACGTCGTCTCGATGATCGCGGTGCCGGGCACATGCATGCTTCGACCGGCACTCGCTAGTCGCCTCTTCTGATTCGGTAGAACACGAGATGTCCGCTACGCCAGACGAACGCGATCACTGTCCGGCAAGAAGACTCTCACGAGACCGGCGGAGATCCACACCGTGCGGTAATGTTTCGACGATGAGGGCGCTGTCGCCGCTGCCGATATCAGGTCGACGGGTTCGCGCGACGCCGACAATCGGGACCTCGTCGGGAAACCATGCCGGGTCGTGGAGGTCTCGACCTCACCCAGGACGACAGCCATATAGGGTCGCTTGAGCCGCAAGGTCACAGTGGTGTCGACGATACGCACACCACCGCGACGCCCTCCCGTTCGCCGCAGATTCTCTCGCCGAATGGCTGGTGGGAAACATCGATCGGCCACTTTTCCAGAGTTTTCGATGGACCCAAGTTCGGTCAGGTGCGTAGTATCCGACGATCAGGCACGCTGGTGGCAGCGTGCCATGCACTGTCGCCGCGGTTCTTTCCTGTCATTTGTGTTCACCACCGACACGGCCGGATCCGATCCAGAGTGCCGTCGATGTCGATCGGCGTATCGACGCGTCGACGCGTGATAGTCGGCGCGCGACGGCCGCCAGGAACCGCTTCGCCGAGGTGCATCGAAAGCGTCGAGAGGAGGTTGAGTATGGCGCGGCTACTGCGGCTCTACCATTCCTTCGCGGATCGCGAGCAGCGCCGCCTGCGTGCGTGACGTCAATTCGAGTTTACGAAGCAGATTGCTCACGTGGGTGCGCGCAGTCCGCTCGCTGATCACGAGTTTGTCGGCAATCTCCTGGTTCGACTGGCCGTCTGCCACGAGGGCAAGCACAGTCCGCTCTCGTGCTGTGAGCGAACCCAGACCCGACGTAGGTGACACCATCGCTTTTGTGAGTTGCCGAGCAACTGCAGGATCGAGAAATACTTCGCCTGACGCGGCCGCGCGGATTGCTGTTCCGACCTCGGTTGGTTCAGCGTCTTTCAGGAGGAAGCCGGAAGCGCCGTTCATGAGAACTGTTCGAACACGTGCCATTTCCCCGAAGCTGGTCAAAACGACGACCTTGACGGTTGGAAACTGGCGCGTGATCTGCGCCGTCGCAGCTGCGCCGTCCATACGGGGCATCCGCAGATCCATCAAGACGACTTCAGGGAGCTCGTCGTGCGCTTCCATGGCTTTGAGTCTTTCCAGGGCCTCGATTCCGTTGCTGGCCTCTGCGGCAACTTCCACGTCCTCCAGGACCTCAAGGTAGGCCCGAAGTCCGCGACGAACTACGGCATGGTCGTCGGCGATCAGGACCCGCACGGGTGGTCTCTCGCCATAAGGGGAGTTCATAGGATCCTTCGCGTCAGTTCATCGTTAACTCGTGTGCTCGTCGACGTGGCCAGTGGGCGCACTGTTGCACGGAAATGGGGAGCGGAGTGCCCGTAGGCTTTGGCGTCCCATTCGCTCGCCGCGAGGCGGGCGCGAACTGTGCCCGTCTCGCCCAACACACGGTGGGTGGGAGTGTCGTCGAGTGACGTGATGCGTCAGTCGGTCGACACTGCGCCAACTCCAAGGGCATCGGTATATCGATCGAGTGGTCGGCGTAGAGCCCGCAGAAGGAAACTCCCGACGAGCTCGACTGGGCGAAAAACCCGCCTTCATCGATCACGGCGAGCCCGCTCGGAAGAACTGGGCAGCCTGCACCCATACCGCGGGTTGATCACCAAGTACTTCGGTATATCCACTCCCCCATCGATTGCTAACGATAGGACTTCTGAGGCCCACCTCGCCTCAGACCCGCCGGCATATGACCTCCTATGCGCGGCACCCCGCCCGGCCGTCGGAAGAGCACCTCCGTGCACTCGTCGAACTCCATCGAGTTTCGACAGTGACGCCGGATATGCACGCTCAGGACTCCCGCAACCCGGCTTGAATGAGCAGCGGACGCACCCGCGAGTCGTATTCCTTCAGATTCGCGTCATAGTCGTCGAAAGACATGGCGATTCCGTCGAGTCCGGCATCGGACAGGTACTTCATGCGTTCGACAATGTGCTCGGGTGTGCCGACGAAAGGTACGGCGAATGCGCCCGCAGCCATTCCGTCCATCATGTGGCGGCGCTCTGCCTCCGGAAGAGATTGAGATCCTTCAAGCATCGAGTCGAGCACCGCTGTCGTACCTATGGTGTCCTGCATGGCTTTGGTTGTGTAGCGGAATCGTTCTTCAGCCTCTCCCTGGATGTCTGCGCACACGACATATCCGTGGATATGGATCGCCGGTTCTTTACCAGCGAGCTTCAATCCCTCAGCCTTCGACTTAGCGACAGTGCCTGCAGCGTAGCGAAAGTCCTTCAGAATTGCGAAATTCACGTCGGCGTTCTGTGCAGCGAAGTTGCGGCCTGCCGGGCTCGATCCAGCACTCATGAGAGGGGGACGGGGTTTTTGAAGAGGCTTCGGCTGAGAACGCACGTTCTTGACGTTGAAGCACCTGCCCGAGAATGAGAATTCCTCGTCGTCAGGCCAGATTCTTAGTACCAACTGTAGCCACTCCGCCGCATACTCGTATCTCTCGTCATGTGACATCTGGGGCCCATTGCCGAACAGGTCGTTCAGCCCCGCATCGAATCCGGTGACAATGTTGAGTGCGAAGCGGCCCCCCGATATGTGATCGATCGTTGCGGCCATCTTGGCGGCCTGGACCGGAATGTCAGAACGGTACGTGGAAAGTGGAGAATACTTGAATGCTGCCGGTGATCGCCGCGACGGCAGCTGACCACGTGAATGCTTCGAAGATGCGGTCCGTGACGAGGTCGGGCGCCGGGCCTACATTCCGCCATTTCGCCACAGGAAGAACCGCTTCCAGACCCGCGTCTTCCGCTGCCTTGACAAGCCTGACTGACTCGCTCCACGTGGCTCTTGGCAATGACTCGGCAAAGCTGACAGAAGTACCACGAGCCGAGTTCAGGGCGAAGATGGAGAGTTTCAGCCGATTGGGAGATCCCAAGATCGGGCTCCGCTCCCGGGGAACCGAGTGGTCAAGCAAGTTCGGCGTCATGTGATCAGCATCACTCCCTATGGGCTGCGCTTCAAGCAACAAATGTTGCTGGTCATTCTCGGCAGGAATTGGTTCGGCAGCGCGGCCTCGCCGGCCACGCCTTCGATGCACTAGCGTCCGTCCTCACCAGTCAAACACACTGCACCTCAGGCGGGATCGGTTTTGCTGCAGTATGATACGACCCATTTTGGTCGAACCACACGAGCGTTCAGCACGGTTCGATAGGGGCACTTTTGTCTCAGGTCATTTGTGATGCCCTCGGCTATGGTTCGGCTCATCAGCCCAAACGCTGTGATAGCCCGAGTTGCACGGGCAGCGCAGACGGCTCACGCGTAGTCAGAGGCCAACGGAAGGACAATCCTGTGAAGTTCGATGTTCAGAGCATGCGAAAAGCTCCGGAAGTATACGCATGGAGCCGCTTCGGACAGCCCGAATATACGGACTGGCTCGACGAAAACATGTCATGGAAGGAAACGTGCTACATCGGTGACTGGTCGTTCCTCTGGCAGCATCGCTTCTCGGGTCCGGATGCAATCCGGCTATTCTCAGATACGTCAGTCAACACGTTCAAAACCTTTGACCTCGGCCAGTCGAAGCATCTAATCCACACCAACAAGAATGGCAAGGTGATCCACGAGGGAATCCTCTCCCGTCTCGGCGACGACGAGTACATGCTGCACGGCCGCGGCGGATTCTGGGTCAACCATCAGTTGAAGATCGGCGACTACAAGGTCGAGGTCGAACGCGACGACTGGTTTATCTACCAGGTGTCGGGTCCCAATGCCATCAAGGTCCTGGAGAAGCTCGGCGCCGAGGGACTGCGCGATACCAAGTACATGCGCCTGGCCCCGATTACGATTGCCGGCGAGCAGGTGTGGGCACTACGGCAAGGAATGGCAGGGGAGATCGGCTTCGAGTTGCAGGGGCCGAACGAACACGCGCAGAAGATCTACGACGCGGTTGTCGACGCCGGACAGGAGTTCGGCATTCGGAAGCTCGGTGGCAGGGTCGCGATGATCAACCACCTTGAAGCATGCTATCCCACCATCGCCACGGACTACATCCCAGCCATCTTCGACGAGGACATGGCCGATTACCTAGAGGTCTTCCGTGCCTCGATGCCGGCGTTCGCTCAGCCTGCGTATATCGCTGGCAGCTACGAGGGCAAGGAGATCAGTGAGTACTACCGCAGCCCCATCGAGCTGGGGTGGTCGCGCACCGTGAATCTTGATCACGAATTCCTGGGAAAAGCTGCACTCGAAGAAGAGAAGGCCAATCCGCGGCGCGTCATCCGGACGTTGGTGTGGAACGGCGACGACGTTCAGGATGTCTTCGCGTCCTTGTTCGAACCCGGCGAGAACTACCCGTATATGGAGATGCCCCGTGATCAGCGCGGCTTCATGTGGGCAGACAAGGTAATGATTGGCGACAAGTTGATCGGTGTCGCGACCTCACGCGGATACAGTTACTACTTCCGCCAGATGTTGTCGCTCGCCACCGTCGACGTAGATCATGCCGAGATCGGCACTGAAGTCCACGTGCTGTGGGGCAAGCCGGGTGGACCGCAGAAGGCGATCAGGGCAACTGTTGCCTCTGCTCCCTACAAGAAGGACAATCGGAAACTCGATTTGCACCAGGTGTAGTTCGACCACCTCGTTTGATCCGAATGGCTCCGCCCTGTATGCGCATCGACATACGGGGCGGAGCCGCGTTTACAGAATCTGGGCTGCGGACCGAAGCAGCTGCGCTCGCTGCGTCGACATTCCTATCGCCCAGGCCCGTCGGTTCAGCGCGCCTCTATGCAGGCTGTGTTGCTGTCTTCTCTGGGTTGATTCTGTCTGTTGCAGCCAAGTCGGCACTCGAGAACACTTCTGCCGGCGCTTTTCGAGTCGAAGCGAATATAACCACGATTGCCAGCAACAGCTCGAGTCCGGCTGAGTATGTTGCGATCTGCATCAGCATCGGCATTCCTCCCCCAGCGTCCGAGGTGCCCTGGGCGAGAGGTATCGCGTGAGAGTGCGCGTGCGAATGGTCACTAGGCGTGGTCGTACCGACTCCTGTATGTACTACGAGCATGACGAGGTTCATCATGGCCGCTGTGAGCCACGTTCGAAGTTGCGCGTTGTTCCACAGATCGCGGACACAGAGTAAGCAACCGAGGGCCATCACGACGAGAAGCACCGACGACAACGGATTGGAGTTCCAGTGGTACGGAACGAGTGTCGAGTGTGCCACTGCGGTCGTCAGCGCGCCACAAGCGGCGAGGCGACCGACAATTGCTCCCAGCGCACTCAACTCAGTGTGATCCACTCGCATCGGTCGTCGTCTCGGGGCGAAAGAACGGGAGCGTATGCTCTGCGATCGGACTGTCGAGGTACGTAACCTCAACGCGGGTGTCGATCTCGATGTCGTAGGCATTGCAGTCAATGAGACGAGCAGGGATATGAGGCCCCTCGTCCAAAGCGACGATCGCGAGAACGTAGGGTACCTCAGCCGCGAAGGCCGGGTCGTTCACCTGTTCGACGACAACTTTCGTGAACACCGAGCCCTTGCCGCTGCTCGGGGTCCATACCATCTCGTCGAAATCCGGCGCGTCGGTGTGATGCCTGCACACGGTGTACGGATACCACCAGGATCCACAGCGGGTACAACGGCAGAGTCGAAATTCGTGCGACCGCAGGCCTTCCCAGAACGGCAACAGATCCGGATCTATCCCAGTCAGCGGTCGGTGCACCCAATCACCCAGCGGGGTCTTCGTGTTCATCGCTCATCACGTCCTAGGTTCTTCGCCACTGCAATTGAGGCAGTTCCAGTCGATGAACCACAACGTACAAGTTGAGGGAACCCTGTGACAGATACAATTGTCACTGGCAGATCGCGTCCTACTGGCGGAGCGACCCCGAACGGAAGACGACTTCGCTCGCGCGGGTGATCAGAGGAGATGATCGTCGGCCGGCCCCGTTGCGACTGCGTGCAGACGGCGCATGTCTTGTAGAACCAGCCGCCCCGCCTCACGGCGAATCAAGTCGTTGTCACGCATTGTCTTGAGCAGTCTCGTGACCACTTCTCGCACCGACCCAGTGGCGTCCGCGAGATCCTGCACTGTCACCGGAACCACGACGTGTTTTCCGTCCTTGACTGCCATGTCGAGCAGATGCCGGGCGACGCGCTGCCTCAGCGGCGCCAACACGTTCTCAGCCAGGAGGGAAACGCTGAGGTGATGGGCGTGCATCAGCCCACGAATCACAGCGTCCTGCACTGTCCGGTCTCGCTCCATTTGCATCGCCAGGGTGCTGGGAGAGAACATCACAACGCTGGTGTCGATCAGCGCTTTACCACCCGCGGTAAGACCCTGATTGGACGTTCCGGGCTTGAGCTGAGGAATACCGAACTCTTGGCCGGTCGTGGCATATTGAAGCGTGACCTGACGCTGCCCCGAGGTCACGTAGACGCGCAGCAGTCCATCGATGACAAGTCCTGCTGTACCCGTGCACGTCGAGGACAAGGGGATCAGTTCGGCCGATTCCAGGACGTGGACTGTTGCCGTCTCAAGGAGGATGGCTTTCGATTCTTCCGACACGTCCGCATAGGCGCTGTCCGCCCAGGCTGCGGAGATTCCGGTTTCGGTGCGTAGATCTGAGATGGACATGTGACACCCGTCCTTCGTCGTGACTCGAACAACGCCAGGTTATCGGCTGAGAGTCACGTCACAAAATGGGGTGCTTCAATTCGCCAATGAGTCGCGGTTTGCCCCGGCCAAAATACACGTACGCCACTCCGTCCAATGACGTAGTGGCGTACGTGTAGCGGGTGATCGATCGCTTGGAGAGGTGTAGGCCCCCTTGGATCCGGTCTAGTGCGGTTCCCGGAACTGAAACATGAGCCCATGCGACGTTGCGGGATCGGTAAAGAAGGTTGTGCAGTCCGGTCTCGTCTTGAGCGGTCCCGCGAAGCCGACTCCTGCTGACTCGAGTTGTTCGTACGAAGACTCGGCGTCTTCCACGTCGAATGCAACGTGTTCGATACGCGCTTGCTCGTTCCCGAGATGCTTGGCGCGCCGGGCAGGGTCCGCATAGTCGATCAGTTCGATCTCGACGGGTCCGCATGGGGCCATGGCCACGCGACCCACGGCGGGACCGAGGTCGATGACCTGGGGTACCTCGATACCGAGGACGTTCTCGAAGAACGCGACCGCGCTGTCCATGTCTGCCACCACAATGCCGATGTGGTTGACCCGAGGAGCGGGCTTCACGCGAGGTGTCCTTGGTTCGCGGCAGGTGCAGTCACATCGCCGAACATGTCTCGCAGAGTCTGCTTAACTATCTTGCCACTGCCGTTGGTCGGCCACTGCTCGACGAACCGCACATGACGCGGAACGCGAAAGTTTGCGGCTCGGACTCGGCAGTGCTCGATTACGTCGGCAGCTGTGAGTTCGCTGCCTTCCGTGCGCTGCACGATTGCCATGACCGCCTCGCCGAGGCGCTCGTCCTCCACTCCGATCGCGACGGACTGATGGATCTCCGGGTGTTCTTGGAGAATCGACTCGACTTCCTCCGCCGACGTGTTCTCACCCCCCACTCGGATCATATCCTTCAGCCTGCCGACGAAGTGCAGGTATCCCTCGCCGTCGAACCGGCCAAGGTCCCCCATCCGGAGCCAACCTTCGCTGTCGATGACCTGGCTGTTCAATTCGTCGGCGCGGTGGTAGCCGATCATCCGGTCCCACCCACGGATGCAGATCTCCCCCACGGCACCGGTTTCGACCTCTACTCGGGTCTCGGGGTCGACAAGTTTGACTTCGGTGCCGGTGATCGGGCGGCCACAGTTGCTTCGGCGTATTTCCCACGGCTCGTCGATTCGGCCGGCGGTACCGCCGCCCTCAGTCGCGCCGTACAACTGCACGAGTTCGATCCCGCCGAATCCATCCCTGATTCGATCGAGTAGCGCGGGAGGCCCACCCGTCCAACCCGAGCGGAGTGAGCTGAGGTCGAACTCCGCGAATCGGGGGTGTTCGAGTTCCATCAGGTACATCGTCGGGTTGCCCGAACGTGCGACGCACTTCTCGCGCTCGATAAGTGTCAACACACGTTCCGCGTCGTAGTGGGATGGTGAGACCAGGATGCAGTCGAGCACCAGTGGAACAGCCAGACCGCACGATCCGCCGATGTGGTAGAACGGCTGGGTATTGAGAATCGCCTCGCCGACGCGCACACCGAGACGGGCGTAGACCTCGTACATGTAATTCACCATGAACTTGTGCGACAGCAGTGCACCCTTGGGGCGTGAGGTCGTTCCCGACGTGTACTGCAGGAGCGCCGGGCTCCCGGCGTCCCCTACTTCGGGGAACGACTGGGTTACCGAGTCGCGGACCAGCGACGCCCACGGTAGACCGCCGAGCCGACCCGGCTCGACCACGACCAGCCGCTCCAGGTGGGGCAGTACTGATGAGGTGACGATTCCTTCCTCCGACACGGCTAGGTCGGGTACCGCGTCCGTGAGAATCTTCTCGAAGTCGATGTTCAGGAACTGTGGCTGCACAACGAGGACCTTGGCCTGGCTGTGCTCTAGGACGTGTGCGGCTTCGAATGCCTTGAACCGCGTGTTCAGGGATGTGACGACGGCTCCGAGGCGATAGGAAGCAAAGGCAGTTGCCGCCCACTCCAGTAGATTTGGCGTCCACAGGGCAACTACGTCGTCTTCTCCGACGCCGAGTTCGGCCAACCCCTCAGCCACCTGGTTGGACAGTTGTTGCATCTCGGCGAACGACACACTCCGATCGTCGAACACCCACCCGATTGCATCGGGCCGCCGCTGGGCGGCAGCATCGAGCGCCGCGGTGACGGTCAGATCCACCGGGTCGCGCAAGAGGTCGAACGCGGTTGCGGTTCCACTGGGTTGTGCTCCAGTTGTCGTCATCGGTACCAACCATCTCCATCTGTTGCTGTACGCCTGCACGGCACACACCTGTACTGACTAGACAAATCGTGTCGTCCCGTACGGCATTTACATAGAGACATTCGTTTCTGGAAGTCGAGGCGTATCGGCCGCACGATTGTTGACAGCAGACCGTGCCTGCCTCCGACCGCCCTGTCGAGGCACGGCTCTGTCGTCCCGTTGCAAACGAAAACGAAAGCGACTCTGGCACATGACGCAAGCAGACGCTCCATTGGAATTGATTTCACCGCTCATGCATCCCGCATTTCAACCGCGGATTCCGGATCGAGCGCTGTATCAACTGCCGCCCGAGTGGTTCCACATCTCCAGCGGCCCCGTCTACGGTCGAGTGAACGTCCGTCCGGGTGACAACGATCTGCTCAGCGGAGATGCCCCTCCGTTCGGCATCCGCGTCAAACTGCACGGACGGGTTCTCGACAGTGACGGCCGCGGAGTTCCCAACACACTCATCGAAATCTGGCAGGCGAACTCTGCCGGCAGGTACCTCGATCAGTACTGCAACCGCCCGTGGCTCCCACGCGACGACAACTTCACTGGAGCAGGTCGTTGCCTCACGGACGCGCAGGGCAGATACAGCTTCTCAACCATTCGACCTTCTGGCTACGCCGGCCCCGAAGGCACCGGCATGTGGCGCGCGGCGCACGTGCACTTCTCGTTGTTCGGGCCGGATCTCGCAAATCGGGTCGTGACCGCTTGCTACTTCGAGAACGATCCGTTGAACGCAACCGACTTCGTACTTCGCCAGCAGAACGACTGGCGTAACCGGGATCGGTTGATCGCCAGGTTCGATCCGGATGAGACCGGATTGGACGGCAAATACCTTCGCCAAGCCTACAAGTGGGACATCGTCTTGCGCGGTCCCGCTGCAACCCCTAGGGAGCACTGATGACTTCGGAATCGATTCCCGCCTCGTGGCTGACGCCCTCGCAAGGGCCCGGACCGTACTACGGATTCTCGATGATGTTCGAGGGCAGCGAGTTCGCGGTCGATCCCACGGCCCCGCACGCGATACGCGTGGAGGGTCGCCTCTTGGATGGTAAGGGCCTGCCCGTCGCTCCGCCGGATGGACTGATCGAGGTGCTCCAGGGCGATCAGTTCGCACGAGTGGTCGCCGATGATGAGGGCAAGTTCTCATTCACCATTCGCAAGCCGGCACCAGCTTCTCTTCCCGACGGACGCATGCAGGCCCCGTTCTTTCATGTCGTTCTGCACGTCTTCCCCCTCGCGGAACTGCAGCGGACCCGAATGTACTTCCCGGATGAGGAAGAGGCCAACGCGTCGGATCCTCTGCTGTCTCACATCAGTGCAGAGGACCGCCGCAGTCTCATCCCGACCAAGGACGGCGACGTTCTTCGTTGGGACATCTACCTGTCCGGGGACGACCAGACGACGTTCATCGTGCCCGAGGGTGAACCCTCGATCCTCGATGGCGGGGTCACCCCCTCTCATCCTTTCAAGGAAAGGCTTCTGAAATGAGCAGTCTCACACGGCGATGCCCTCAGGGACACGAGACGGCACTGAACGTTGTGCTTCCGGCCGGCGAAGGTCGTTGCTACTGCCCGGAGTGTGGTTGGTCGGACAAAGAAGACCCGCGGCCCGAACCGCAGAAGCGGTAGTCAACTGGACAGGCCGGTCGGGCACCATCTTATCGGATGGTGCCCGACCGGCTTGTTTCGTCTTCCAGGATTGCAGGACCCACCAAGCCGCCACGTCATCCGCCCCACCCGGCCGATAGGGGGCCACGGCGGCCCGTAAAGCACTTACGGCTGGCTGCCCAGTATCCGACCAGAATCGAAGATGCGGGGCAGTCAGCCATCTTACCGAACGTTCGTCGGGGTCGGCCGACGGGATTGGTGAAAGAGTTATGACTTCTCGTTGCCGAGCACGGCTGCGCCCGTGATCGGAACCATGTATGGCAGGATCATCTCGCCGCCGTGGCCATCGACGAGGGCGATCTCGGCGCCCTCTACCTGCCGTTCACCACAACTACCTCTGAGTTGGCGCGTTGCTTCGATCAGATTGCCCAGATCGGCGCAGTTGTATGCGGACAGCATCCCGCCGTGCGTATTCATCGGGTGGGCTCCGCCCGGCGCCGTCGCACCCGACTCGATGAAGGCTCCACCTTCACCCTTCTTGCAGAATCCGTAGTCTTCGACGGTCAACACCATCTCGCCGGTGAAGCAGTCGTACAGTTCCGCAACGTCGACGTCGTCAATTCCGATTCCCGCCTCGGCGAACGCGACCGACTTCGCGTGCGCCCCGTCGGTGCGGACGAAATTCGTTTTGTCCCACCAGGCTTCTCGCGCTCCGTCGCCGAATCCGATGCCTTTCAAATAGACCGGCTTCTGCTGCAGTTCTTGCGCACGTTCGGCGGTAGTGACAATCACGGCACAGCCGATGTCGCTGACGACGCAATTGTCGTACAAGCGGTAGGGGTGAACCACCCACCGCGAGTCGAGGTACTGCTCCATCGTCAGAGTCTTTTCGTACAGGCTCGCTTCGGGATTCATGTTGGCCCACTTGCGTTGCGCCACCGCCACCGATCCCAATTGCTCGAATGTGGTCCCGAACTCGTGCATATGCCGCGACGCGAAGAAGGCGTGCACAGCTGCGGCGCCCGGACTCGCGGTCCAACCCAGGTCGACGAGGCCACCGCCGTCCCGCCCAATTGAGAACTTTCGATCAGCTTCTACCGACCCCGCGCCCTTGGCGCGGGACCGGCGGACGTCCGATAGCCAGGACAGACCCAGCGAGATGGACACGTACTTTGCGTTGCCGGTTGCGAGTGCGTGCGTGGCGAACATCAAGCCTGCGACACCGCCGGCGTTGCGGCCGATCGGAAAGTAGAAGTTCGGCGAAAGCCCAAGCTTGCGAGTTGCGGCGTCCGTGATCGTCTGCACGCTGGAGTGCACGGCACCGTCAATATCCTTCCGCTCCAACCCGGCATCCTCGATCGCACGTTGGATGGCCCACGCTTCCATCTGTTGGGCACTCTTGCCCTGGCCACCCGTACGTGCGGTCGGCGACACGCCGACACCGACGATCGCATACTTGTCCCTGAACTCGCGACTCATCAACAGTCCTTCCCAATGGTTGAGTCGGACCCTACGACCCCCCGTGCACGGCTGACAGGCACTTTTGTTTCTGGCACGGGCGCGTTGACGCAATCACGATGGAGCGGCACGGGTGAGCGGACTCACGTTCCGCTCTCCACCCTATCGACCACCGAGGTGATGGCTTGAGCAAGTCCGATGAAGTCGTTGTTTTCGCGACAGGTGACGTTTTTGCTGATTTGGAGGACGGCGAGTCCTCCTTCCGTTTCCTCGCGCCGTTGTTTGCGAAAGCCGACATCGTCTTCGGCAATTGTGAGGGCGTTTACACCGATCGCCCGCAACTGGCACCCTCCCGAGTTGCCTATGGCGGCACCGCGCAGGTTCACGGTTCGATGTTCGGCAAAGTCGGTTTCAACGTCATGACGCTGGCGAACAACCATATGATGGATGGCGGGGACACCGGCCTCGCGGATACGATGCAACTTCTGCACGATCAGGACATCGCTACTACCGGCGCAGGGCAGAACCTCGCGGAGGCGACCACACCTGCGGTCGTTGAACGAAGCGAGCGCAAAGTTGCATTCCTCGGGTTCTGCGCCGAGTTCCCTATGGGCTACGAGGCGCGTCCCGCGAGGGGCGGAATCGCGCCGCTTCGCATCGAGACGGTCTATCGCAATCCCCTTCCCGGATTCTGGCAGCCAGGCCTCGACCCGGAGGTCACGACCATCCCCTTTGCCGAGGATGTCGATCGAATTCACGCGGCCATCGACGACGCGCGTTCGAAGGCTGATCATGTGGTGATCGCTTTCCATTGGGGATCGAACACCGAAGCCCGTGAAGTGTTCGTTCCTGAGTCGAAGACACACGTTAAGACCTATAGAGATGCAGTTCAAGCGTACGAGATCGAACTAGCTCGCGCCGCCATCGACCGAGGTGCCGATGCGGTGGTGTGCCATCACCAAGCCAGCCTTCGGGGCATGGAACTGTACAACGGTAAGCCGATCTTCTATGGCCTGGGCGTATTGGTGCACCACTTTCATCCGCGGGGTGGCCAGACGGCTAGCGATCAGAAGATCATCGGTACATGGGATGAGGAAGTCTTCCCGTACTGGCCGTTCCGCCGCCATGAAGCGCGCTATACGGGTGTGGCTGTATTGACATTCGGCGACGAGGGAGTCGGTGCGGCCTTCGTGCCCGCGATCGTCCTTGCCGACGGAAGTACCGAACCGCTGGCGGCGGACGATCCGCGGGCCGAAGAGGTCGCGAAGCATCTGGAAAGCCTGAACGCGTTCGAGAGGTTTGACAGCACGCTGAGCCGAGACACGTTCGAAAACTGGCGCTTGCTTCGCGTCGGCACGAGCGGTGCTTCCGAGTGAAGCAGCCGTCCTGAGCATTTTGACCAGCTCGGCGAGCCCGCCGGCGGTCGTCTTCTCAACACCAACATTGGAGAAAGTTCTGTGACTACACAGCTTGATCACGTCCAGGAAGACAGCACACCGACGCAGGGATTCCCCCTCAAGCGGCGCCCGCGGTGTCCTGACTACGCGGATGTCTCGACCGTCGAAGAGCTGCTTCCCTACCTTGATTCGGTTGCGAAGCGCAAGCATGTCACGGCTAGTCTGCACGCCTGCTGGGATCTGCAGCGGGGAGAGCGGCTCCTGCTTCGTGTCGACAACTGGCACGATCCGCTCGCAGTCGAGGCTGTTGAGGCAATCCTCGCTCAGTATGGCGTCGATTACGAGGTGGAGCGAAAGGATCGGGGACCGGTCCCGGAGTTCGAGGGCCACGATGAGATCGAGATCTTCCTTGCTCTCACCAAGGAGGTAGCCCAGGACATTGAGCGCTGGGTTCAGATGGACAAGGATGGAACCTACGACAAGGTGCTGTGGGGCTTCGGGGGGCCCGTGCTCGCCGAGTCAAACATGAAGATCGCGCGGATGCCTTTCATCACTCCTGAGATGATCGCGAATCCGGCGCACCTCATCCCCGAAGAGGTCCTGAACGCGATCGACGAGTGGACCGACCTGACGGTCAAGAAGGCAACGTCGGTCCGCATCACCGACCCCGAGGGCACTGACCTCACCTACGAGATGCCTGAATACTTCTTCAACGAAGATCGGACGCTGTGGTCGCCCGAACAGATCGAGCGTTGGTGGCCGCAGATGCCGGCCGTCATGAAGAAGCACATTCCGGGTCACGTGTCAGGTCTGCCCCCGTTCATGTTCGACGATCCGACCAAGAACAAGGTCAACGGGGTCATTGCATCCACCATGAACCACATCGGGCTGTACCCGCGCATCGAGATTGATGTACACGACAGCAAGATCGGTGAGATTCGCGGCGGTGGCCTCTTCGGCGAGAAGCTGAGGAAGCTGCAGGAAGAGACCAAGGACTTGCAGTACCCGGGGCTCCCGGGGCCGGGCCTGCTCTGGCTGTGGGAAGTGTCGATCGGCACCAATCCCAAGATTCACCGCCCCCGCAAGGACTACCTCCGTGGCTGGGTCTGCCCTAGCTACGAGCGGATGCGCAGTGGAATCATCCACCTCGGTTTCGGCTCTGTCGTCACGAGCGCGCCGGAAATTGAAGCCGCGCGCGCCGGGATGCCGGCCGGTCACTGGCACGGCCACCTCAACTTCCCGACCGTTACGATGCAGGTGGACGGCAAACCGGTGACCCTGATCGACGAGGGTCGCCTTGGTGCCCTCGATGATCCGAAGGTCCGGGAAATCGCGAGCAAGTACGGCGATCCTGACGAGTGGCTCGAGGAGGATTGGATCCCTGCCATCCCCGGCTTGAACTGCGGCGGCGACTACGCGGCGTACGCCGCCGAGCCGAACGCATGGACCAAGGCCGAGTTGGAGATCTGCCGCAACTACCACCCTCTGTTTATGCAGATGGTGGGAGCCGAGCATCGCGGCGGCGGCAGCTGCCACTGATCCAGCACCACGTCCACCACGGCCGCGTCGGCGTGGTGGACGTGTTTCTCGGTACCGTAAATCAACCGCCGTTTTCGACCTAAGGACGGGCACTGTGAACAAGTCAGCGGACGAAGAGCAGGAAGCTGCTGTTCCAATTCCAGATGTCGGCTTTCTGTACGACGAAAAGTCATCGATCGAGCCTGAACGGCGTGCGATGCCGCCGCAGCGAATCGGTGACGCGGTAGTCGAGAAGGTCTATGAGATTGATGGGCTGACCATGCCCTTCTTGCACTTGTTCGCAAACGTCGACGACGAGGACATTCAACGAGCGCAGCCATGGGTTCCGGACCCGCACCTCAACGGCTCGGTGGCCGAGAGTCGATGCAATTTCAGCTGGCATACCTATGTCATCAAGGCCCACGACGAAGTAATTCTCGTCGACACAGGACACGGAAATGACAAGCAGCGTCCCGACTTCATCCCTTCGGACGTGATCGATACTGACTTCCTGTCCAGACTCAACAGCATCGGGGTCGAACGCGAAAATGTGACCATGGTGCTGTGTACGCACATGCACTACGACCACGTCGGCTGGAACACTATCCAGAGGCAGGGACGGTGGGTGCCTACATTTCCGAATGCTAGGTACCTCTTCCCCCGCAAAGATTATGAATGGCAGCTCGAGGAGACCAAGACCCTCCCGAATCCGGCCTTTGACGAAAGCGTCGTCCCGGTGGCTTCGGCTGGGCAGCTCGATCTTGTCGATCCCGGTGACGTAATCTACGACTCCGAGGGCATCAAATTGTGGATCGAGGACGGTGCAGGTCACACTCCCGGGAGTATCATCATCCGGCTTGAGAGCAAGGGTGAAACCGCTTCGTTCGTCGGCGACGTCATTCACCATCCTGTCCAGGTATTCCGACCGGACATGAGAATGCCCTTCGAACCGCTACTGCAAATGTCGATCGACGCGCGTACGAAGATGCTTGCCGAGGTTGCCGATACCGGAACGATCATCTTTCCCGCGCACTTCAACTTCACGTCCGGCGGGCGGGTCTTCACCGACGCAGACAACGGCGGCTACCGCTGGGAATTCGTCCCCGAAGACTGACCCGGTCGCGTTTCTCGAAATCCAGGAACCGTCCTCCCCCGCCGATGACCAGCGAGGCAGGGATTCGACCGTCGGGCCCGCATGTTCGAACTATGGAGAAAAATCATGAAGGAAAATTCGTCGTCGTCCGACATCCGTACCGTGTTGATCGTCGGCGGTGGAGTTGCAGGACTGACAGCCGCAGCCGCACTGGGAGCACGCGGAATCACCGTTGATGTGATCGACCTGAAAAAAGGTGCGGAGGGAAGCGGACTAGGGATTCAGAACCGAGGCGTCGACGCTCTGGACGCCGTCGGCGCCCTGGACGACGTCGTTGCCGCCGGCGCTGCCCACAAGAAAGCGCCGCTTCGCTTCTATGACTCCGAGGGAACCCTGGTTTTCGATCCCAGCCCGCCACCGCGCGAAGACGGCAAGCCGTCGTACATCATCGTGTATCGGCCGCTGCTGGCGCAGATTCTCACAGCGCGTGCCAAGTCCGCAGGTGTGTCGGTACGCATTGGACTGAGCATCTCGTCGTTGACGCAACACGAAGACCGCGTGGAAGTGGACTTCACCGACGGCACCTCCGGCAGCTACGACCTCGTGGTCGGCGCTGACGGCCTACGCTCATCCGTTCGATCGATCGTCTTCGGCGACGAGGTTAAGCCGGTCTCGACCGGAACGATCAGCCTTAGGTGGGTCCCGCGTGGCATCGCGCGAATCGGGGAAGCCGGGTTCTACTACGGGGACGACACGGAGATGGTTGTGATCCCCATGCACGACGACATGACGTATGTCAGTGTCCAGCATCCCGACGACCGCAAGCTGAACGATCACGAAGCGCGACTTCTGCTGCGCAAGAAGCTCAGTCAGTTCTCTGTGCCGCTGTTGACGGAACTCCACCGCAATCTTGCCGAAGACGAGCACGTTCTGGTTCGCCGTTACGAGTCGCTGCTGGTCCCAAGCCCCTGGCACCGTGGGCGCGTCGTCCTGATCGGCGATGCCGCACACGCGACAACGGCGCACCTTGGATCGGGCGGTGTGATGGCCCTAGAGGACGCCGTTGTCCTTGCGGAGGAGCTCGCCGCGCCGGGCACGGTCGAGAGCCGTCTCGACGCGTTCGAGCGACGGCGCTTCGAACGCTGCCGGACGGTGGTCGAGACCAGCGTGCAGCTGTCCGATATGCAGAAGGCTGGCGCAAATGCCACTGAGATGGGTGCCGCGCGTGGCCCGGCAATGGAAGTCCTGGCACAATCCTACTGACCACGTCCGGTGGGCTCGCCGCGATAGGGAGCCCACCGGGCAGTCGCCTGCGCGGCGTGGGATGCCTCGCAGAACTGGGACTTGACCACCTGAGATCGGGGAAACGTTTTACCGACCTCAGGTGGTGTAGTCACCGGCCGATCGCCGAGAATTCACCTCGAAAGAAGATCAACGCGTCCCGCTCCGACCTGGCCTTTAATGTCAATACCGAACCCACGGCAATGAAATGGTCACCGGCAACGTGTTCGGCAGACAGTTCGCAATCAATCTGTGCAACAGCGTCTTCGAATACTGGGCCGCAATCTCCATCTATAGTTGGGATTCCCCCGAACCGGTCGATTCCGCGAGCTGCGAAGGCGCGCACAGCACTTTCGTGGTGTCCAGCCATCACGTTGATACAGAACCTTCGTGTCGCTCTTATCTCGGGCCAAGTAGTCGACGACTTCGCAGGGCAGAATGCCACGAGTGGAGGTGTAAGCGAGACGGATGTTATCGAGTTGCACGCCATACCAATTGGCCCATCGGGTCCATTTGCCGTCACCACCGACACCCCAGTTGGTAGGTGTCCGAGCACATCACGGAACTTGACCGCATCGATGAATTGGTTTTCAGGAATTCTCATACGCATGAAGAATACGGACGACCGTAGCTGTCGACAGAGACAAAGGTCTCGCGCAACCTTCACCATTCCGCGCTTGGCGTCTCAGTCCACGATCCACTGTGCGAACGGCCGATGCGTCGCTGGGGCGCAACTAGCTCGAAGGAGGAGAGTTTATGCCGTACAGGGCTCAGTACTCGAAGTTCGGTGGCCCCGAAGTCATCGAGATCGTTGAGGTGCCAAAGGACGGTCCCGGTGCCGGTGAAGTAAGCGTCCGGGTGGTTGCCGCTGGGCTGAACCCTGTGGACTACAAAACGATCGATCGATCCGCGTGGATGATCCCTGTCTCGTTGCCGGCAGGCGTCGGCAACGATCTCGCAGGAGTCGTCGACGCCGTCGGTGATGGGGTGACGCGTTTCGCCGTCGGCGATGCCGTGTACGGGCGAGCACCGCAAGCCGCCCTCGCGGAATTCGCCGTCACGCCGGCTTCGAACCTACTCCCGAAGCCGGCGGGCCTCTCGTTCGTCACAGCGAGCGCATTGCCCACAGCTGGTCGGGCTGCAGCAGTAGCTGTCAGGACACTCGGTCTCACAGCACGCGACACGGTGCTCGTCAGTTCGGCTGCAGGTGGCGTCGGAATCATCGCCGCTCAGCTCGCAAAACTCAGCGGTGCCGTTGTTGTTGGTTCGGCGAGCAACCGCAACCACGAGTTACTTTCCGGTCTGGGAGTCCTGCCAGTGATGTATGGCGAGGGTCTCGTCGACCGAATCACAACCGTTGCTCCCCAGGGCATTACTGCTGCACTCGATACGCACGGAGTCGAGACCATAGATGCTGCAATTGCGTTGGGCGTTCCGAAAGAGCGGATTGTGACAGTTGCGGCGCACGGAGACGACACGCGAGGAACAGTCGCCGTGAGAAGCATGAACGCGACGTCGGATGACGTCACCTCTCTAGTACGCGCCGTGGCTGAGGGCGATGTGGTGCTTCCAATAGAGACTGTGCACGGCCTTGATGAGCTTGTCACCGCATACACGACGCTCCGTATGGGCCATGTTCGAGGCAAGATCGTCGTGGTGGTCTCCTCGCGAAAGAACTAGATCAAGCCCCGATCCGTCGTCGCATAACACCCGGGAGCCGTGTACTCGCTTGGCACGTTGAGCCGGCGGCTTCTGGCGTTATGTTGAGATTCAGGATTCGACCAATCGTTCCTCAGCACATGAAATATCGATGGTCCGAGTCGTCACCTCGCCACAGGTCTAGGAGATATCCCAGATGCCGTTGCTCATCATTCACGCTGTGATTGCGATCGCCAGCCTACTGACACCCCGTTGCGCCACCGCGTCGATCCAACGGATCCTCACAAGTATCGGCGTCGCACGAGCCAACGCAAGATGGCTTGTCATAACGGCCAGCGCAGAACCAGATCCCCCTAACCAATGTTCGATGAGAGAAGTTCCGGCCGCGTCGAACTGAACGTACTGTCAGGACGGCCCTAACCTGACCGCATGTTCAAGCAAAATTGCTGTCCGTAATTCTTCAAGCCCTCAATGGCTCTCGCCATCAGCAAGAGTAGTTACCAAAGTCCTCGCCTGCCCAACAGGTGCAGGAATATCGATGAGTTCAGGTGCACCAGTCTCCACCGATCCAACGAGATTCGAAGTCCTTTCAAAGACCGACCGTGCCAAGGATGGCCTTCACCGTTTCAAGTGCCTTCTTCAAGGCCTCAGCGCTATCGACCTCAATCCATACGGAGATCGGGGTGGTTGTGGCGACGGTTTCCGCACCACCCGACAATGATTCGACGCGAAGAAGACGGACATCGAACGTGAACGGAAGCTCTTTGAGATCCGGCAAGATCCGCATGACGTCGTCGTACGAGACAGCGGAGGCCGGAGCGGGTGGGGTGTACTGGGAGACGATCCGCCCGTCGTAGTCGAATCCCGCAATAGTCGGTCGAATACCCAGGGCGGCGTCGAACCAGCTTCTGATGGGGTTGCTTCCGTAGAGACGAACCGAGGCGTCGTGGATCGTCGACGTCATTCGCCCGTTTACCTCAAGGACCATCGGACCATCACTGCTGAGCTTGAGTTCTGTGTGGCTCCAACCGTTCTGCACGCCCAGCGCGCGGACAGCTGCAAGGGCGACTCGCTCGCACTCTCTCCTGACCTCGGGGTCGAGGAGGGAGGGGACGATATCGCCGGTCGAGCGAAAGGGCGGCGCGAGCGGTGACTTGTCCATCACACCGAAAAGCTGGGTTTCTCCGTCGAATGTCATCGTCTGCACGGAGACACAGTCGCTGAGCCAGCTACCGAGGGGATGGTGACCACCGGAGATCTCCGCTTCGAGCAGCCATCGGCCCTCAGCAGAGTCGAGTGCGACACGCGCGTCGTCGAGATTCTCGACCCGGGTGACTCCCGTGCTGCCCCATCCTCGACTCGGTTTAACGATCATAGGACCCCGCGCCAAGCTGGGCGGGATGTGCTGCCACCAGTGCGAGTCAGAGGGGTCAATCTCGATCCACTCAGGCTGGGGAACGCCGCCATTCTGCAGCGCCTGTCGCTGCAGCACCTTCTCACTGATTGTGTCGGCTACGTCAGGAGAGTGATAGTGCGTCAGGCCCAGGTTGGCTGCGATCCGGCTGGTCTCCCGCAATGTCGTGTCCCCGATGCTGGTTATCCCTGAACAGTGAGCAATTCGATGGGGCTCGCGAATGACATCCTCGAGAAGCTGGACGTTCAGTCCGCGTTCCCGGAACTCGTTGTAGGCCTCTGCGTCCCATGGCGATCGCATACTGAAGATAAAAAGGTACTCGAAGTCGCCTGCTGCAAGGTCCAACAGCATCTCGATCGGGCCCATATAGAAGAAATAGTCAACGAGCGCAAGGACAGGTTTTGCCATCGAAGCCCTGGGGCTCTGCGCCAGGTTCGTTTGCGCGCTGACGCCAAGCGGAGCGTCGACTAGGTAGTCGGTCATATTCTGTCCTGACAACCACGTAAATTCCTCTTCGAGTAGCTCGATCAGCCAGGTCGAGTGCTCGCGGTGCAGTGTCCAACGATAGACGCCGCCCATGTAGCTGTGCTCGGCCGTGCATTCAAGTGAGGGACGGTGCACCGCGTGGAAGTATGAGGTCGCCGTTGCGCGGTCACCGTCGATCTCGATTGTCGTGTTCGATGTGACGTGGTGGGTGGCCTGGAAGTGTTTGAAGATGGGCGTTGCGAAGTCTGCTATCTCATTCTTTTTGACGCGGGAGCCGGCAATTACCATCGCGCCGTGGTCTGAGAAGAGATCGGTGAGGCCGACGAAGTTCTGCTCGTCGATCGCACGTGCGTGCAAGTTCAGTAGGTCTTGGATCAGTTCCCGATCGATGAGCCACTGGACTTGCTCTTCCAAGGTCAGCGGGGATGTCGGCCGAATCATTGGCCCTCCTGGTTGTCGGACGAGTAGTAAGCAATGGGACGGACGCTGCCGCTCATTGACGTGTAGGGTGCCCAAGTAGCGCTGAGCTGGCGGGATTGTAGACCGACCTTTTGGCAGCGATGAGTGCTGCCGGACGTAAGTTCCGGGACCCGACACTCCCACCGCGGACTGTTCGTTCGAGATGATGGTCAAGTGAGTTCGAGCGCTCAATCCGTGAATGTGTCGCCGCCACCGATGTACAACACTTGGCCGGTGAAAAAGCCGGCGCCAGGACTGCACGCGTACGCCACACCCTCGGCTATGTCTTCTGGTAGGCCGGGTCGTGGTACGCACTGGGGTTCAATCAATGGAGCCATCGCCTCTTCCAGCGTTTGCCCCTCCCCCACAAGACCTTGAATCTGACGTGTTGCAATTGGTCCCGGCATGATCGTGTTTGCAGTGATCCCATGCGGACCGCCTTCCCTGGCGAGCACCCGCGTCAGGCCGATCACGCCCGATTTCGCTGCAATGTATGCAGCTGAGCTGAATTGCCCAATTTTGACGGTTCCCGACGATACCGTCGAAATACGCCCGAACCGGTGCTTCTTCATTCTGGGCAGCACGTCTTGACACGTGACGAACGTGGCGTCGAGGTTGACTGCGAGTATCTGTCGCCACCGGTCCAACGTCATGCTGTCGAAGTCGACGGGTGGGTAGGTACCGGCCATGTTGACCAATACCTCGATGCTGCCGAACTGAGCTTCGAAATCGTCGAATGCCTCGTGGACCTGCGCTGGGTCCGTGACGTCGACGGTATAGGCACGGCTGACGTAGCCTCGCTCCGTCAAACGCCCAGCCGCGTCTTCCACCGCGTCACCGTTGATATCTACGAGCCCAACCACGGCCCCCTCCTGTGCCAGCCTGAGAGCCGACGCATATCCGAGACCGTCAGCACCTCCCGTTACGAGCACATGCTGGCCGTCAAACCTATTCATTCCTACATCCTTCCCAATGCAAGGCCCCATTGCCTAGCCGTGACGCCTCGGACGGTCCCCGCCCGAATCAGTAACTAGGGACGAAAACCTGAGCGCAACAATCCCGGTGGTACGGCCAGCCGGATTCGGCGGCTCGTCGGGCGACGGTCAAACGAGTATGCAGGAACAACAGTCAAGCACGACGGAACATTTGTCCCTCGTCGCTTCCACCACACTCGCGCACCATTGTGATGGCCGACATCCCCTGATGGAAACCGCAGCGGCGACGGTCCTGTAAACCGCATTGTGCCGAACCGACTGGAGACAAACTTGTCCGAGCTAACCTCGCCCGCGCCAATCCTCGAAGACTTCGACCTCCTGTCTCCGGACTACTTGAACGATCCGATGGCAGCACTCTACGATGTACGTCAGCGGACGCCCATCTTCTACGTGCCCGAACTGAATTGTTGGATTCCGACTCGCTACAGGGACATCGAGACAGTCTTACGGGATGCAACAACCTTCTCGTCGGCGAGTGCGCAGATTCCTCCATTGAGCCCGAGCCTTGAGAAGTTGGTGCCAAAGGAGGATGAACAGATCGTCCGTCAACTATTCGCCAATCAGCTTGTTTTCAACGACCCGCCTCAGCACAACGTCGAACGGCGTTCTGCGCAGCGGACATTTAATCGCAAGCAAGTCGATATTGTTGTCCCTGCTATCGAGAAGATTTGTGACGAGCTGATAGATGGCTTTGCAGCGCGAGGATCGGCAGACCTGATGGAGTCTTTCGCTCGACGCTTCTCGATCCGTGTCGTCGGTACCATGCTCGGTCTCGACGTGAACGATCTGGATCGGTTCCAACGCATGGTGGATAGCTTCTTCGCACTGATGGCACCTGCCGGCGCGGATGCTAAGTACTTGCATTCGAATGACAATCAGATCGCCGACAGTTTCGCCGGCTTGGTGGAGGGATACCACCATTTCGCTCGAATCGTCGACGAGCGGAGAGCGTGTCCCGGAGACGACATGGCGTCGTCGATGATCCAGCTGAAGGATGACGACGGAAACTCGGTAATGACAACCGCACAAATTCTCGCGCATATGGTGGGGATCGTCGCAGCAGGCACGGATACTACTTCCAACCTGATCTGTTCGATGGTATATCGCCTGACCTTAGAGACAGAAGTGCGAGATGCCGCAATTGCAGACCCCACCCTGTGGCCCGCGGTAGTCGAGGAGTGTCTGCGCCGGGAGTCGCCAGGTGACAAAGCATTGAGAACCGTCACTCGCGACACCGAACTTGCCGGATACACGATCCCTCAAGGCTCGGCCGTCCTTGTCCTGTTCGCCGCGGCCAACGGAGACCCCGACGTCTTCGATAATCCATTGCGGCTCGACCTCCGCCGGCCCGAGATCAAGGAAAGTCGCCACTTCGGCGCAGGTCGGCACAACTGTCTCGGTGCGCCGATCGTACGCCCAGAGGCCAATATCGCCATGAGACGGCTATACACCCGGTTGCCGGGACTCACGGCATCCCTTGAGACTCCGCCGGATTTCGAGCACTCGATGATGCGTGCGCGGCGTTCGCTTCCGGTCAGGTGGAGAATCGACAGTTCCGTCTAACATCGACCGCGCTGACGAGCGGAACTCTTCGGGCAAGCTCTCGATCGTGTGTCCGCGCCTTTCCGAGGCCCATACAGGACTCATGCGGGTAGGCGCCGTCGCCACCGACACACGGACGACGCAGGGCCCCAATCGGTTCACGGAACGAGTCTCGAGTATGCAGTGCCTCCGCGACGGCCAGGACATGGTCGTCGCCGTCGGGGACGTCGAGCTCCGCGCGCACGCCGATGCGCACTTCGACGCTCGCTCGGGCGACGACGTGACCGTTGTCCTGGACCCAGCGTGGACCGTTGCCCTGTGGTCGTAGCTGCCGTGGGTCGTCACCGTTCTTCCTGTGTGGCGTCCAGAGTGGATGAGGGCTAGTCGGCCGGTGGGGTGAACTTCAGCTGAAGCGCCCGCCGGGCCGACGACAGATGATGCCGCATCGCCGCCGCGGCGGCCTCCGGGTTGTGAGTGACGATCGCGGCGAGGATGGCCTCGTGCTCCCTGACGGAGTCGGTCCGCGGCTGCTCGCGGTCCGCGTCGCGGTACTGCTGCATGACGAGCGGGTACAGCAGGCTGTCTACGAACCTGGTAAGAGTGGCCTGCCGCGCCGCCCGCGTGACCTGTTCGTGGAACCTCCGGTTGAGATTCCAGTACTCCTCGCGCCCACTCGGTACCTGCCAGTCCCACATACGCTTACAGGAGCGCTGCCTCCATCACCGCCCGGGTTTCCAGTATCTCGACCGCCTCGTCCACCGAGAACGAGCGAGTGCGAGCGCTGCGGTTCGCCTCGGCGGTGACGTAGCCCTCCTGCGCGAGGCGCGCGAGCACCGAACGGATCGTCCCGCGCGAGACCTGGAGCTGCGTGGTCAGCTTCGATTCAGTGAGGCGTAAGTCCGGTTCGTAGTGACCGGAGAGGATCAATGCGCGCAGATCGTGGTAAGCCTGCGACGTCCGGTTGGCCCCCGAATCGGGGCCGCCGTCGTTGCCCGGGCCCGTGCCCGTAGCTAGCACCATGGTGTGTCACCTCGAGAAGTCGTGGATCAGAGCGGCGACATAACGACGAAGCAATTCGTTCACTTCTTTGCAAAGGTCGAGAACGAGACCGCTGTCGCACGCGGCGACCGGTTTGTCACCCGCAGGGGCCGGTGGACGCGCACGGGCAAGTCGCCGGGAGCGATAGACACCTTCGTCATCTGAGCATCCTTCGTGATGTTGTTGTCAAACATCACGCGTCGCGTGCGGAACGTCCAATGCGAAGACGGTTCGGGAGCAACAAGCTTCCCTTCCTCAATCCATATCGTCCGTACCGACGAACACTATTGCCGCGCGACTCAAACTGTACAGCCGACGAGAACCTCCTTGGAGGTGGTGTGCTGCAGCTCCTATCAGCGCCAGAGGGCCCTACCGGCCCGCTGACGTCCCTCGACGCTGGGACGGGCAGGCTCAGGGCCTATCTAGTCAGATTGCGTGGACTTGCATCCGCCGCCGGAGACGGTGAAATGCAAGTTGCCGAAAACGTGGATGCGATGTGCTGGACTGGTAGTCCTTGTGGCTCCGGCGGTCCGGCGTGACGATTCCAGTCACGAATACACGTTCTACCCCGTCCCGAACAGAAACAATCGTTTCTTGCTCGACCCACCGCTTCCAAGCCGCACGACCGGTTCAAAGGACTTGGGAACGGCCGCATCTGCCACACAAGTACGGGCTCGGAACAACTTGGTGCGGTGTAACATTGCCTTGCGCCTCGTCGGTTGCCCACTGTCGGCCGCGGCGTCAACACCGCGGCCGGATTGATCGGATCGCGCACTATCACTTCACTCGACCGAAAGTAGAAAAAGATGTCCTCCTCTGTCCCCGAGACGAACGGATCGATGCAACGGTTCGCCGGCAAAGTCGTAGTTATAACCGGCGCCGGAGGAGGTCAGGGCCAAGTCGCCGCCGTGAGATTTGCTGAAGAGGGCGCCGTCGTTGTTGGTGCTGACATCAAGGCAGAGGGATTTCGCGAAACACAGGCGATGGTAGCTGCCGCTGGAGGGACCATGACCGGTAGCGGGACGCTGGACCTGACCCAATCCGCGGATGTTACGGCTTGGATTGACGAGGCAGCGCGAGAACACGGCGGTATCGATATCGTGTACAACAACGCAGGCGCTTTCCGCCTCGGGGGGGCGGCTACCCTGTCCCCGGAGGACTGGCTGTGGACAATTGATCGCGAACTGAACCAGGTCTTTTACGTCACTCGTGCTGCGTGGCCTCACTTGGTCGCCCGCGGAGGAGGCGTGATTGTCAATATCGGCTCGACAGCCGGTATTGTGTCCCTCAACACCGGCATTGGTTTGGCACACGGTGCGGCGAAGGGCGCAGTCATTTCTATGACTCAAGACCTTGCGAACGAGGGTGGCCCTCACAATATTCGAGCAGTTTGCATCAGCCCGGGCTCGGTGGAGTCACCATCTACAGCACACTTCTTTGCTGATCCGGTCACTCGGAAGTCGATGTTGAACCCTCAGATCATAAAGCGCCTAGGTACCCCCGCCGATATCGTCGAAGCGGCGCTTTATGTCGCATCCGATTCGGCCGGTTTTCTGACGGGTTCGAACATCGTCATCGACGGCGGCTACACATCGCTGTGACCCGCGACACGGATCCCCAGCTTCGCGCGAGGAGAAGAGTATTTGGATCAGCTTGCTGATCCTCCTAGCCTCCATTTGCGTAACTTTCGGCGCTGACAGGTACATGTTCAGCATGTCCGACCGACGTCGGGGAACGAGCTTTGCATGCCTTCACATGATGGATCCGAAACGGTGTGATCGATGTTTCGGCCATCACCTCATGCAGCGAGGGACTGGTCCCGTCGACGGCACCTTGGATCGGGCCACGTCGGACAGATCCGAGTCACGGAACTCGTTGAATTTGCAGTGTGAGTACTGAACGTCTTCACCCGTCCGGGGCAACCAACGAGGGCGGGTCTCCTTCGATGCTGTTGGGCTCTGCCTACTATCGGCCACTCGAAGGAGACCTGCATGCGTGGGATCCTGGGCGATTTCGATGACCCGGGCGCGCGACACCGTCGGCTTCGACTGGTCAGCCGCAGACTCGGGCGCAAAGACGGGAACCTGACGGTTCGACTGGGTAGCCACCAGTAGGTCATCACGCCACCTGTTGGATCACCCACAGCGCCCCAGGCAACAGCCCACCTCGGACCCGTACCAGATAGCAGTCGATGACCTGCGTCAACTCCGGCGGCGCATCGCTGGTGACCGCACTACCCCCTGCAACGTGCCGAACGTGCCTTCGCATCCCGCCGTATCGTTCATCATGCCGCGCCAAGGTGACGGTACAACCACCCCGAACGATGCTGCGGTCATCGGCCGTTTGGTGCTTATTGATCGCAAACCGCACTGGCGCCGGGGTAGAGATCTCGTCACCGAACTACTCTGAGTCCGCTTGCGCCGACGTCGTATCTGACCGAATTCGGGTGATCGTCGTCGTCGCCGGATTGTTGAGATACTTCTCGTCCCGGAACGGGGCTCGATAATGCGGAATGTTCGCTCAGCGGCGTTCAACGCATGACACGACATCGGCATCATTCGTGGTCAGTAAGAGCCCTGTCCTGTCGTCTCGAAGATCCGTCTCGGATTGAGAACTGTCATCAAGTAGATTTCCTCCTTCGTCACCCCTCTCGCAGCAAGGTCTGGGATGACGACCTCCGAAAAGAACGTTTTTCTGTACGAGTCGTTCATGAATTGCGGTGGAATATAGTCGGCGAAGGACGAGTGGTCATGGGAAACGACGATCTTGTCGGCGTGCCCACGTTTTACCAGCTCGACGAGCAGGTCCACCTTTATGTCGTCAGCTAGGAGCGGCAGACCGAAGGTATCAAATCCAGCGAACGAACCATGGGACAGTATCTCTTCTACGTACGCGAGGTCTCCACCGGAAACTGTATCGCAATGGCCAATGATCACCCGCGACAGATCAACTCCTTCCTCCTCGAAGATTCGCTGTTGATCTATCCCATTCTGCTTAATACTGGTGTGGGTCGTGATTGGCACACCCGTGCGGCGATGGGCGCGAGCGACCGCGCGCAGCCCTCTCTCGACGCCGACTGTCAGTCCGGCATGAGCCGCGGCGACTTTCAGAATTGCTGCTCGGACCCCGGTACCCCCTATCCCCTCTTCAATGTCCCGAACGAAGAATTCCGTCATGGCCTCCGGCCCCTCGATTAGAGCGCCTGGTCCAAAAAGCCGGAAGTAGCTCGGGAGGTCAGCCAGCGCGTAGACGCCCGTCGCGACAAGGATGTTTGTATCAACTTCGGCGGCGACCCGTGCAACTCGTTCGATGTCGCGTCCATGGCCGATAACGCTGACATCCGTGATTGTCTGCACTCCTGCCTTTCCGAGAGTCTTGAGATCATCAATCGCCTGAGAAACGCGTCGCTCCTCATCCCCCAATGTCTCGGGCCAGTTCTTGTTGACCTCGGTATCACACAGGAAGATGTGTTCGTGCATGAGGGTGAAACCGAGCTCGGACGACGGGACTGTATCTCCACGTGCGGTGGGCACCTCGACCGTGGCACTTGGTTGCATAGCGTCTCCTTGATGGGTAAGGCGCCGTAGCCCGAATAGGCAGGGCCGGAACGGCTGGCGGGGTTAGAGCAACTGTCGATTCGTGCTGCCTAACGAGTCATCGTGATCCCAATCGTTTCTTGGGCTTCGGCGGCACGGGCAGCGTGATCGCCTCCATCTGGAGCTTCGGCCTCGCGCAAACCTAGTGTGCACAGGATGCCGAACACGGCGAGTGCGGCGGCGTATAGCGCGACTCCCCAGGACGCGCCGCCGAGGCCGGCGACAATCGCTGACGCCACCAGAGGTGAGATCCCACCGCCAAGCACCGTCGCGAGCTGATACGCGATTGAAAACCCGCTGTAGCGGATCCGCGGTGGGAAGAGCTCGGCAAAGAACGTTCCTACTACGCCTCCGTAGGCGCCCATGCCCACGCTCATGACCCCGACCGCCAGCAGCACAAGGCCCATCACTTGAGTGTCCAGCAAGAGATAGAACGGGAAGGCCCATACCGAGCAAATGCTGAATCCCACCAGAATAATTCGTCGGCGACCGAAGCGGTCGGCGAGACGGCCCGATACTAGGTACGCGATGACGAGTATCGAATTCGTGACGAACGAAATGAAGAGTCCGGTCGACTGAGCCATCCCCAGCGAGCTGGTCAGGTAGCTCACCGTGAAGGTGAGGAGGAGGAACCCGACGCCCGTATTTGCGAGGGTGGCACCGGCGACCAATAGGACTACTCGCTTGTGGTGACGAAGCACTTCCACCAGGGGTATGCGAACCGTCGAGTCCTTCTCGGCCACATCGGTGAATTCGGGCGTTTCTTCAAGCTTGAGTCTGACGTAGTAACCGACCACGATGACGACTATCGAAAGGAGGAAGGGAAGGCGCCACCCCCATGCCTCAAACGACTCGGGAGACATGAAGAGCGAAGCCAGTAGAAAGACGACGGACGCAAGCATTCCACCGATGGCGCCGCCCGCGAAGACGAATGCGCCACGTGTGGCACGGCGGTGTTTGGGTGTGTGCTCGAGTACCACGAGTACCGCTCCACCGAGTTCGCCGCCGGCAGCAAACCCCTGCAGTAGCCGCAGGAGCACGAGGAGGACAGGTGCGGCCAGCCCGACTTGAGCATAGGTCGGCAGCGCACCGATGAGTACGGTAGCTCCACCCATCAGCAGCAACGAGACCTGCAGTGTCTTCTTGCGTCCAATCCGGTCACCAAAGTGCGCGAAAACGATACCGCCCAATGGACGCGAGATGAACCCGGCAGCGAACGTCGCGAACGACGCCAGTGTCCCTGCCACCGGGGAGAAGTCCGGGAAGAACAGGTTTCCAAAAACGAGTGCCGCAGCGTAACCATAGATTACGAAGTCGAAGACTTCGATTATTGTGCCCACCATGGAGGCGGCCACGGCCCGGCGCTGGGTCTGCGACGAGGATCGAGCTGAGTTCGCCTTCAGGGAAATCGAATCCGCGCTTGTCATATCGCTCTCCTAGAGTCCCTATGGCGCCAACGCGGGACTAACAGTGTGTTGGCGTGGCCCGCCCCTGGAGAGCTAGTTAGTCGCTCCAGATGCAAGGGCAGGCGGCATGCTCGAACATGCCTTGAGTGGTCGAGACTGGCCGCTCACTTGATGTGATGCGGGTCATACGATCGACAGCGATTATTCGGCGTAAACAGGTTCGCTGCGAGAAACTTTTGTTCCTCTCAACCTCCGCCCACGACCCGAGCCAGTGGTGTTCGATGGTCAACTAGCAACGTCGTCGAGGTGTCGTTGGTACGCAATCACCAGCGCCCCTTCACAGAGGTCGTCCCGAGTTGAACAAGGCGATGCGAACCAAGCGTTCGACTGAATCACTTGATCATAAGGGGGACTGCCTACCGACGGCACGCAGGAGCTGGACCAGGGTGCTATCAGCGGTTTCAGATACTGGTCGCAACAACTCCGGATTGAAGGACGTTGCGGGTGGACGACGACTCGACTTCAGGACGCAATGTTTGGCGCTATTGATCCCTGGAGTTGGCCGTACGAGGTGGCCAAGGCGATGGGGTCGACCTGCATCGACTGGCAGTGGTGATTGCAGCGCTGCAATGCCCTACTCAATTCTGGCGGCTACGACGCCGACGCGCAGGCGCACGTCGTGGGGTTCGCGATTCGATCACATCTGGGGTCGCCGTCTCGGCAACCCGGATGGTCGCGCGACAATCACGGACGTTCATGGGCGCGAGCGGAGTCCGGAGCGGATGGCCACTTGGCAGCTGCATCCGCACCGCCACTAGTGGGCACGTCCGCCCACGCGACCCATCTACCGGGACCGATAGATCTTGATCTCGTCGCAAATGTCGGGATTCACCCGAGCGTGCCGGCAACGCGACATCGAACGCAACACCGGGTATCGGTGGCGACAGAGAACCGAGGACTATCGCCTGTGCGGTTGGTTAGACAGGCGCAGTGGACGGACGGCACCGAATCGCCGCGCTGCGGGCGGCGAAGCACCGGATCCGCAATCTATATGTGAAGTAGGGGCCGGGGCCAGTACGCTCCCGTAGGTAGTTCAGACGCTCTGGACCGTGCTCGCGTGCGAGGGACGCCGGAGGCCCAGGTTGTCGCGCAGTGTGGTTCCTGCGTACTCGTGGTGGAATGAACCTCTGCGCTGCAGTTCGGGCACAACGTGTTCGGCGAGCACGTCGAGTGAACCACGAAGATCGGTGAAGACGAGGTTGAAGCCATCTGAGGCTTCGGTGTTCACCCATTCTTCGATATGATCGGCCAGAGCGTCTGCCGAGAACGCGACAGCGCCGACGCGTGCTGCCAGTTGCGTAGCTTGCCTCAGGGTCAGGTTGTCTTTGCGGATCATGGAAAGCATGTGCGCCTGGATACCCTGCGTGCCTTGCTCTGAGACTGGAATCTCGGGTACGGGCTCGTCCAATGGGTAGACACTCAAGTCGTGGAACAGGAATCCGGAAAGGGTCTCGAGTCCTGGCACAGGGTCAACAAGACTGTCCAGCAGGGCCATACGCTCGTCAGCCTCGGCCTGCGTGCGCCCGACTATCAGCGCAATGTTGGATAAGATCTTGATGTCGTCGCGATCGCGACCGGCCGCCACCGCTGCATCTTTCATTTCGCGATAGAAGGTGCGCGCCTGTTCGATATCCTGCTGAGGATTGATGACGATCTCGGCGTACTGGGCGGCGAAGGCCTTCCCCGCCGGCGAGGTTCCTGCCTGTGCGATCACGGGGTGACCTTGTGGGGGACGTGCCACCGTCAAGGGACCAGCGACCGAATAGGCGGGGCCCTGGTGGTCGAGAACACGAAGCTTGTCGGCGTCGTGAAAGATACCGGACTCACGGTCTCGAACGAATGCGTCGTCTTCCCAGCTGTCCCAGAGACCTTGGGCGACGTCGACGAACTCTGCGGCGCGTTCGTAGCGACGTTCGCGATCGAGTTCGATTCCCCCGAAGTTTGGCCCCTCTGCCGGATTTCCCGACGTTACAACGTTCCACCCGGCCCTACCCGACGACAGGTGATCGAGCGAGGCATACTTGCGTGCCAGATGATAAGGCTCGTTGTATGTGGTGTTTCCGGTGAGTATCAAACCGAGTCGTTCGGTAACGACCGACAGCGCGGCGCAGAGCGTGAAGGGTTCGAAACTCACGTTGCTGCCGAGTCGCGCAAGTGTTTCCGGGCTGCGCTGCCACAGAGCTAGGGAGTCCGCGAGGAAGAGCCCGTGCAACTTGGCCCGCTCTGCCGTTTCCGCGGCCTCCTTGATCGCCTCGAAGTTCATTGCCGCATTCTCTGGCGCGTCGGGATCTCTCCACGCCGATATGTGGGACCCACCGAGGTGCATGTAGCAGAGCAGAAGTATTGCCTGACGTGAACTCACATTGTTCTCCTGGGAAACATCGGTAAGTAGGGGTATTCGCTCACGAACCATATTGATAGGAGGAGAAGAATCCTTTCAGCGATCGGATGCCGGTCAATCGATCACTGCTTCTGGCGTGCAAGCGTTTCCGGACGTCGGATCCCTCGGGACGCTTCATCGCCACGTGTGGCGCGGTAGCAGTCCGGATGAAACGGAATGTCCTCAGCGACTGGATCGATCCGACTGGGTTGATGGACGACCAGGCGGTGGGCGATCCGCCACTCATTGTTACGCTTCTCGAATCGATCACTGTACTGACCGAACCCGAACCCGTCGACCAGCGGCCGTCCGTCGCGCGGGGGTTGGCGGTGCCGGGTGATGACCGACGTTTCCACGTAGGCGACGTCGCTTGCCGTGAAGTCATACTCCTGATTCCCTAGGAAATGCGTGGTGGCAATATCCGCAGGAACGATCTGCTTCAGTACCTCAATCATCCCGTCGACGTCGCCGACATAGAACCCATGGTCGTCGACGGCGTCGTCGTGGAAGCACGATCGAACGAGTTCCCAGTCGAGCCGGTCAACCCCACGCGCGAATCGCATTGATACGGAGCGAATTTCGGCTTCGTCAATCAGCCGCTGAACGGCTGCTTCATCGAGACTCATGGAACGGATGCTATTCCACCGAATGGACCTGACACTGAAACAAAAGTCACAGAGCGATACTGTTTGGTGTCGAACACCGTGTGTGGCCCAGAAACTCACAAACCGCTCCCCGTGGGGCACGCTCGGCCCGTCGCAGTGTTCCGCAACGAGACCGCCCCGGCGCGGGAGCCCAGCACGGTGACCGTAGCAGTTTCTAGGCGGCACTTGCACCGGTACTCAGTGGTGGGACTGGACCGTGCTGTTGCGCGGCGCCAGGTGGGCGGCCACCTGGTACGCCCGCCGTCCGTTGTTCGGTCAGGTCGAAGTCACCGGGGGCGTCTGATCGGTGACCTCGCGCACGCCACGCCACGCCCGGCCGCATCCGTGGTCGGGTCACCCGCGTTCGTGTGGCCGCCGACCGATACCAGCGCGATCCTGACATCCCGCACTCGCCATGGACGCAGATCCCGGGGACCCGCCACTATCGCGAGGTCACGCCGCACCGCACTTCTTCGCCGGTGTCACCCCACCGACCAGCCCCTGCACTGTCGCCGACGGCGTTCGCGAGATAGGGATCTTGGTTGACCTGGACCTGGACGATGTGCCGCCGCCACCGCTGCGGCCGAGCCTGGTCCCCGGGTCCGTATCCGTACACAGCACCGACCTGTGGGTGGCTGACCGCGAACTCCCCCTCGTCGTCCTTCTCGACGCCGACTGCCATGTCGCCGACACACTTGCCGGGCAGATCTTCGACAACCCTCCCGTCCGGACCCGGTCCGTGTGGGCGCACGCGGGCGGGTGCTGGGTGGGTGGCTGGGACGGGATCTACCACTGCAACCTGGACGGCACCGTGAGCAAGGTCAGCGATGCGCCAATTCGAGATCGGTGCCGCTCACGGCGATGTCGTGCTCGCCGTTGCGGTGCCGAGCCGTAATGGCGGAGCTGGTGCTGGTTCGACTGGGTTGGCCTCCGTTGCGGCGCAGTACTAGCCTCGATCTTTCCTGA
>NZ_LTCZ01000444.1:0-6297 GCF_001583455.1 Rhodococcus sp. LB1
CATTCCGAATCGAGGGTAGGAAAGGTTGCCTGGGTTGAGGTATTCCGTCATGAGTATTCCTTCGGTGGGATCCGGTGGATCAGTTCGCGGCGACAGCCGTGGAATCGAGTGTGCGGAGTTCCGGCATGCACTCGCTGGCGAAGAGTTTCAGGGATCTGTCGATGTCCTCGTGTGCGATGCCCGGCACGCCCATCTGCAACAGCCAGTTCTGGATGCCGTGCGACTTCGTCATCCGCGTCATCTTCGCGAGCACGGTGTCCGGCGAACCGATGAAGAGGTGATCACGATCGAACATGAGATCCCAGGGAGCCATCGCCTTGTACTTGGGATCATTCGGGTCCTCGTCGGCGTCGAGGAAGACCCCGATACCGCGAACCCGGCAGATAAGCTCAAAAAACTCCACCACCGCCGGCTCAGCGATGCGACGCGCCTCCTCGTCCGTGTCCGCGACGTATGCCATGCGCAGCACGCCCACATCCTCGCCGAGTGCCGGGGTGACGCCGGTGACCTTGGCCCGCTCGTCGCGATAGAGTTCGCAGAGGTTGTGGAGAACCTGACCGGTGGGGTACCAGGTGATCGGCTTCATACCCTTCTGAGCGGCGCGCCGGAAGCCCTCGACAGTCTCGGTGACCGCGAACAGCGGCGGCATCGGCTGCTGGTACGGCTGCGGAGTGATCCCGAACGCTTGAAGCATGCCGTCATCGCCGACCCAGCCTTCCGGATCGGGCGCACCGGGCGAGTGGATGAACTTCGTCCCCGGCTCCGGGAATGTGTAGCGCGGCCCCTTCCAACTGAACTGGCGGTCGGTCCAGATCCCCTTCACGATCGCGAGGTTTTCGTCGAAGATCCCGTAACTGTTCTCGCTGCCGTTCCAGCGGTTTGCCTCGGGATTGAGGTTCATCACCTCGATCGGCAGAATTCCCCGACCGAACGCCACATCGAGACGACCGTCACTGAAGTGGTCCAGGATGGCGAGATCCTCCGCCACCCTCAGCGGATGCCACAGGGTCAGCGATACCGCCGCCATCCCGAACCGGATGCGGCTCGTCCGAGCGGCCAGATCCGTCGCCAGCATGATCGGATTCGGGCTCGCATCGGTCCCGTCGACATCGAAGTGATGCTCCCCCAACCAAATACGGTCATATCCGAGCTCGTCCGCCATCACGGCATGTCGCCGCGTCGATTCGTCAACGCATACAGCAAGTCCAGTTTCATACTTCACTCCAAGTCTCTGTGGCCGAACGCCGCTTCCCGACGAGAACGACCGTCGTTTCTTCAACCGGTTTTCGAGGGCCGACATCACACCGCACCCTTCCGTGACGACCATCACACGAGGGTCCCTGCGGACCAGCCCCGATGCCAGCGGGAAACTACCTATCCACTACCTGTGCACTACGTATCTGCCATGACCGCCTTCAGCCATGACTGCGACCTCCGCAGCACGGCAATACCTGTCCCGTGACATATGCCGCCTGGTCGGAGCCCAACCAAGCGACGGCTTCGGCGATATCGATGGGCCTGCCCGGGCGTTGCAGCGGAATGCGCGAGATGATGCGGTCACGCACCCTCGTGGGTACTGCGTCGGTCATGTCGGTGGCGATGAAGCCCGGTGCCACGGCGTTGACGCGCAAGCGCGGCGCGTGGCTCAACGCCAGTGACCGGGTCAGGCCGACTACGCCACCCTTCGAGATGGCGTAGTTGAACTGGCCGACGTTGCCGAGGTATGCGCGTGAGCTGATATTGACCACCGCGCCACCATCGACGATCTCGTCGGCCAGTTCGGACGTCAACTCGAAGGTCGCGCCCAGGTTGATTCGATTGACGAGTCGGAAGTTCGGTTCGGTCATGTCGCCGATCAGAGCATCGCGCGTGATACCGGCGTTGTTCACCAGCAAGGTCGGCTGCCCCTCTTCGGACCGTATTGCGGAGCGAATCTGCGCACGGCCCTCCGGATCGGCGATGTCGGCCTTCACTGGCGTGGCATCGATCGATGCTGCGCTGTCCCCGACCGTCGGATCCACGTCTACCAGGACCAGGCGGTAGCCGTCCTTCGTCAGGCGCCGGGCAATTTCGAAGCCGATACCCCGGGCCGCGCCTGTGACCACTGCAATCTTCATGGCAGAGCTGCTCCTAAATGTTCGGCGCCGAGTACGAAGGCTTGACCGTTGGCCCCGCGAGTGGCGACGAGGAGATCCACCGCGTCGGCAACCGACTTCGGTTCCACATCGTCGGCCACGGCGACGACCGTCGAGTAGCCGTTGTGTTTTCGGCGCTCGAGCGCGAGTGCGCGCGCGCCGCTGAGTAGGCCGGCTGCGACAGCCGCGTCCAGCGGTTCGGTTCGTCCCAGCAGTGCGGCCGAGCGCACGACGTAGACCACTGCACCACCGGCCGCGACTGTCTCCCGGGTCATGTCGAACGCCTGAGCCAGTTCGTCCTCGGTCTCCGCCCATTCACGAAGACCGGTCCGTGCGACGAATACGAGACCGTCACGGGGGTCTTTTCCCGCAGGGCCGGCGCCGGTCAACACCTCATTGAGTTGGGGGTCGTCCGCGCGGACCCTCATACCTTCGCCTCCCGCTTCACCAATGCCACCATTTCTCCTTCTTGTACGACGACATCGTGCTGATTGAGAACCTGCACGTGCTGGACCATGACGCCACGGTCGGGTTTCGACGTGGGAGTCAGCTCCACGACCTCGTTGGCCGCGCGGATCGTGTCGCCGATGAGCACCGGACGCACGAAGCGCCAGCGACGGATCTCGGCGAACGCCACCAGGGTGTCGTCGAAGATTCCGAGCCGGCCCCGAAGGCCTGTCACGATCGACAGAACGAGCGCTCCGTGAGCAATCCGTTCGCCGAACTGACTCTCGCGCATAGTTTGCGCATCAGTGTGCAGCGTATGAAAATCACCGGACACTCCGGCGAAGTTGACCACGTCCGCCTCCGTCACAGTGCGACGCGGAGTCTCGAACGTCATTCCGATTTCCACGTCGTCGAACCACAGTCCGGCCATGGGACACCTTTCGAGAATTCATTGCGGAACTCCGACTCGAAGCAGTTTGCCGAGCGGCTACCGTTCACGGAAACTTAGTACCGCCCGGTCGGTACGTCAAGTATCAAGATGCACTCACGTGGCGGATCTCGGCACCTGCGCCGAATTAGCCACCAGCATTGCGTATATCGCCCACTTTTGCCATAGTGCGTAATCAAGACATGCGGCGGTCAACATCGACCAACATTCCAACCGGTTTGCAGACGGACATGCAGGCACCGGGACCCAACGTCGACGCAACACCCGAAACCGACTCAGCCACAACCGAAGGGATTCTCCAATGAGAGATCCGCTACTGGTTCCGCCCATCGCGTCGGACCCACACGACATGGACGACTTACGCGCCGAAGTCCGGCAATTCGTCGACGCTCAGTTCGCTGATGGGCGCATCACTCCGCGGATCGACAGCTGGCTCACCGGCTGGCACGAGGACTTCTCGCGTGCACTCGCCGACCGGGGATGGGTCGGCATGACGATCCCAATCGAGTACGGTGGCCGCGGTTGCAGCCACCTCGAACGTTTCGTCGTGACCGAGGAACTCCTCGCTGCAGGCGCCCCGGTCGCCGCGCACTGGATCGCCGACCGTCAGATTGCACCGTCACTCCTTTTGTACGGCACCGAATTTCAAAAGCGGAAGTATCTACCCGAGATCGCCCGTGGCGAGTGCTACTTCGCCATCGGCATGAGTGAACCCGACTCCGGATCCGACCTCGCCAGCGTCCGCACCAAAGCCACCCGCGTCGACGACGGCTGGGTCCTCAGCGGCACCAAGGTCTGGACGTCCGGCGCCCACCATGCCCATGCATTCATCTGCCTCGCCCGCACGACCCCCGTCGACCCCTCACATCGGCACGACGGACTGAGCCAGTTCATCGTCGACCTGCGGTCCCCGCGCGTCGACATCCGGCCCATCGTCTCGATGCACGGTGGGCACCATTTCAACGAAGTCATCCTCAACGACGTCTTCGTCGCCGACGACATGGTCTTCGGCACCATCGGCAGCGGCTGGCAGCAGGTCACCTCGGAACTGAGCTTCGAACGCAGCGGACCCGAACGCTTCCTGTCCACATTTCCTCTCCTCGCCGACACCGCGGAACAGATGCGGACAGGGGCAGTACCCCGACACCCCGACCTAGGCCGGTATCTCGCCCGAACAATGGGGCTGCACCAGATGTCCACCGCGGTCGCCGGAGCCCTCGGACGCCACGAACCCGCCGACGTCGCCGCGGCCGTCGTCAAAGTCCTCGGAACCACCACCGAAGGCGACATCGCCGATTTTGCCGACGTCATCACCGGTGACACGGGTCCGAGCCCCCGCCGCTACCGGGCAATGATCGATGACGCCGCCGCCCAACGCCCCGGATTCACCCTTCGTGGCGGCACCAACGAAGTTCTGCGCGGCGTGATCGCGCGGGGATTGGGAATGCGCTGATGACGACCCCGAGCACTGTCGACCCCGATCTTGTGGAAATGATGTCTGCGGTCTTCGTCGCTTACCGCGACCAGAAGGAACCTGACGCCGGTACCGCTACGTGGGACCCAATCCTCTGGTCCCACCTCACCGATCTCGGCCTAACCCGCCTCACCGGACCAGAGGAATCCGGCGGCAGCGGAGCCGGATGGCTCGAAGCCGCGGAACTGCTCCGCGCCGCCGCAGCCAACGGCGTCCGAATCCCGCTGGCCGAACACGACCTGCTCGCCGGCTGGCTGCTCGATACCGCCGGGCTTCCCGCAGACGACGCCCGCCGCACCGTCTGCCTGCTCGATCACACCGGAACTGCCCACCGGGTGCCCTGGGCCGCCCAATCCGACAAGATCGTCACGGTCTGGCGCGACACCCACACGTACGTTGTCGCCGACATCGAGACGAACATGCTCACCATCACGCCGGAGGCCAACATCGCCGGCGAACCCAGGGACACCGTTACCATCGACAGCGCCCACTCGGGCACTCCGGTAGCGGACGCGGTCGTCGACCAACTACTCCTGCGCGGCGCACTGATCCGAGCCGTGCAGACGAGCGCCGCGCTCGATCGCATCCTCGACCTGTCGATCACGCACACCACCGAACGCACCCAGTTCGGGCGACCGCTCGCGAAGTTTCAGGCCATACAAAACCTCGTCGCCGATATCGCCGCCGAAGCCGCACTCACCCGGGCCGCCACCGAAGCCGCCCTGAACGAAGCCGTCCGCACCGACTGGTCCGCACCGAACCTCGACGTCCTTGTCGCTGTTGCCCGTTCCTGCGCCGGGCACGCCGCCTCCATCGTCGTCCGTAATGCCCACCAGGTGCACGGTGCGATCGGCACCACCCGCGAGCACCGCCTGCACGAGTTCACTCAACCTGCCCTCGCGTGGCGCTCCGAGTTCGGCTCCCTCCACCACTGGGACGACATGCTCACCACCGCGTCCATCACCGCATGCCGACAGAACCTGTGGTGCCTCGTCACCGCATAATCTTCCGGCCGCCAATGACCAATGAATTGAGTAGTGCCGAATGACATTCGCTCTTGCACAGAGAATTACGGAAGTTTTTCGCGTTCTCGCGCACACTCGTGTGGTCGCGCGAGAGTTCGAGTTCTGGACTGCCATGACCAGCCCGGCTTCCTCATCTGAGCCGAGAAGACCGGTCGACGCCTTTGGCGGCCTCGACACGAGGGATAGCGACGGCTCGAGAAAGGAAGACGCCCGATGAGTGACTGCCAGGACCTACCCCGCGAAGCACGCGAACTCATCACCCTCGCTCGGCGATGGATTCCGTACGGCGGGGTTCCCGCGGAGCTTGTCTTCCAGACATTCGGAATCACCGAGCACCAGTTCGTCGACAGGCTATGGGCAGTAGTGCAGGATACTTGCTGCGATCCGCATCTCGTCCGTGCGCTTTCCTCCACCTATCCGCGCCGGCGGTCGCACTGGGGAGTATCCACGACGCGAGGACGCTCACCCGTCTGACCAGCCGACCGCGCCGGCGAAACTACGCGTGCGGCAGTTGTTCGGACGCCACCGTGAACCCCCTCGTTAGTTAGCCCCAGTACCGTGTTTACCTACGCCCGCTCACCTAATCCCTACAGGAGGACACATGGCCGCCAGATCCACCACCGCAGCCAGGGCACTCCTGCCGGTCATGTGCTTCGTACTGATGATTGTCGCCGTTCTGCAGACACTGGTGGTGCCGATCGTCGGGACCATCGGTGCGCAACTCGACGTCGGCCCCACCGCCGTCGGCTGGCTCCTCACCGCGAACCT
>NZ_LTCZ01000445.1:0-2245 GCF_001583455.1 Rhodococcus sp. LB1
TGCATCGCGGAGACCTACTGTCGGTCGCTGCCGCTCGATGATCACATTCCGAGGATCCTGCGGAAAGCCAAGCTGGCGGGCCGGGTCCTGTCCCAGGTCACCGTCACCGACGATGCCCCGGTCGCACTGGTGCACGGCTCACATTTGGCGGCGATCGGTCAGGACACCTGGCTGACGAAATGCGACCCCGTCGACTACCGGACCACCCGGGACTGGGCAGCATCCATCCTGCACGGGACCGACGGGGTACTCGGCATCAAATACCGGGCACGCAACGACGAGGACAGGTTCTCCGTCGTCATGACCATCAAACCCAATGCCGGTGTGGGGCTGCATGATCTGATGGCCGTCTCCCGGGGCCCGATCGTTCTCGATGACCGCGCCGGGGTGGAGCTGGTCAGATCCCATCTCGCAAAATACAACGCAACCGTCATCTAAGCGACTTCGTTGATCTCCTACTGTCTGTCACCGGCGTTGACTGTGGGAGATAAACCCGTGAAAAGCCAACCGTCAGTGCAATTTCCCTGCCTGTATGACGCTGCGACAGACCACGTAGCAAAGGACATCCTTGGGACGCTCGAAGAAGGCAACGCAGGCCACACAGGCCGCGAAGAAGAGGCGGAAAAGGCCAAACGACAGACCCGCGGTACAAGCCCGAGCGTGAACGCGAGTTTCCCCGACTCCAGGGCAATGGTTCTCAGCAACCCATTCGACGCGACCGCACAGGGGGCGCTGATCGAACTGGCACCGGAGCTGACCGTCGAGGAGTACCACACACTCCGGGACACTGGCGACAACCCGAAGCCTGATGAGTACGACCTTGTCGATCCCACCCTTACGCGCATGCTCAAGGGTCGCCGCGAGTGGGAGAGCTATGAAGACGGGACGTGGGATCCCGTTCCGAACCGGGACCACGTCGCGACAGTCTGGGGTGAGTTCGCCCAACCATTACATATCGCGGTCGGATTTGCCGCCGCCGATGGACCCCGGTGGGAGGTAAACTATCCCTCCCCGGACGAGGACTTTCGCGCCCCCGCCGAGACGCCCTCCTCGCCGAACTCGACCGACTCGAACACCTGGGCCACCAGCCGATAGATACCCGACCAATNNNGTCGTCGACGCGGACTGTCCACCTGGGGCCCCACTCCACGCGTTCGGCACCGCCCTCGGACGGGCGATGAGGTGTCAGTGGGCGTCGTGGAAAGCTTGTACGATCTCGGCGCGGATCCGTCCGCGAGAGGACATTTCGTAGCCCTGTTCTGTCGCCCACTCGCGGATCTTCTTGACCTCGCCCGTCCTCGGAGTCGATCCGGTCGGGTTCGCTGTCCGATTCGAGCGGTGCTTCCTTCCTCCGACCCTTCTGGAATGAGCAATCCAGTAGTCGAGAGCGTCGCGGAACTCCTTGGCGTGCTCGCCCTTTAGATCGATCTCGTACTCGACGCCATCAACCGCATAGTTGATGCTCTCCCCCTCGTCGCCGAACACTGTCCCGTCGATATCGTCCACCAACTCCACCACAGCCCTGTGCGCCACGGAATCCACTCCCACCTTCATCGATACCAACGAAACAAATGTACGGCACTCGTGCCGGACAACGGCATAACCGATAGCTACGCTAGCTATGATTGCATTGCGCCAAAAGTTGGCGATTAGTCTCGTCGCACAGCACCCTGTCATCGTGTGCGAGCGGCCGCCGCCGGAATCCCCTGAGGATTCTCATCAACGACGCTAGCCGGCTTTTCACCAGACGATCTCAACGCAAGCGGCCCCTCTTCGCTTTCGTCACGGTGATGTAGTTTGAGCGGCGGTTCGCCGTACCGTCCCTCCGATCGCCACCGACCCACGTAGTCGCAGAAGCACTCTCGGGCCTACAGGTGCGACATCAACGGCATCCGCCGGACCGGCTGCGTGTAGGGCTGCCGCAACCCCATGTGTCCACCTCCTCCTGTACCCACCTCCACTCCCCCGCGCAGGGAGTCCGCTGGCGTAGTGCGGCCCAGCCGCACCCAGGTACAAGGGTGAACTCCCGCGGACCGGAGTCCAGGTCTTCGGCGACTCCCAGGACCGCGCGTGACCGTGCCCGGCAGAGCGTTTCTTCCCGGTCGACATGATGGGCATCAGAATGTCGGCAACCGCGGTCGGGACACCGCACACTAGGTGTCGGTGTCGGCACACCATTGATCGGAAAAGTATCACGCGGGAGCAGTAGCGGATCTCGGATACCGACGCCGCAGCTGGGACAGCT
>NZ_LTCZ01000446.1:0-2147 GCF_001583455.1 Rhodococcus sp. LB1
TACCACTACAGCTATTTCGGGGAGGACATCTCCACCTGCATCGCGGAGACCTACTGCCGGTCGCTGCCGCTCGATGACCACGTGCCGAGGATCCTGCGGAAGGCCAAGCTGGCCGGTCGAGTCCTGTCCCAGGTCACCGCCACCGACGACGTCCCGGTCGCACTGGTGCACGGCTCATATCTGGCGGCGATCGGTCAGGACACCTGGCTGACGAAATGTGACCCCGTCGATTACCCGATCACCCGGGACTGGGCGGCATCCATCCTGCACGGGACCGACGGGGTTCTCGGTATCAAGTACCGGGCACGTAACGACGAGGACAGGTTCTCCGTCGTCATGACCATCACACCCAATGCCGGTGTGGGGCTGCATGACCTGATGACCGTCTCCCGGGGCCCGATCAAGCTCGATGACCGCGCCGGGCTGGAGCTGGTCAGATCCCATCTCGCACAATACAACGCAACACTCATCTAAACGTCTCCGCCGATCTCCCACTGTCTGTCACCGGCGTGGGGCGGGAGATAAAACCATGAAAAGCCAACCGTCAGTACAGGATTATTCCCTGCCTATCAACGACACCATGACAGACCACCTATAGAAGGACATCCATGGGACGCTCGAAGAAAGCCACGCAGGCCACACAGGCCGCGAAGAAGAGGCGGAACAAGGCCAAACGACAGGCCCGCGGTACAAACCCGATCGCGAACGCGAGTTTCCCCGACTCCAGAGCATTGGTCCTCAGCAACCCATTCGACGCGACCGCACAGCGGGCGCTCATCGAACTGGCACCGGAGCTGACCGTCGAGGATTATCACACACTCCGGGACACCGGCGACAACCCGAAGCCTGATGAGTACGACCTTGTCGATCCCACCCTCACGCGCATACTCAAGGGTCGCCGCGCGTGGGAGAGCTACGAAGACGGGACGTGGGATCACGTTCCGAACCGGGACCACGTCGCGACGGCCTGGGGTGAGTTCGCCCAACCATTACACATCGCGGTCGGCTTTACCGCTGCCGATGGACCCCGGTGGGAGGTCCACTACCCCTCCCCGGACGAGGATTTTCGCACCCCTGCCGAAACCTACACCAGCCGAGACGCCCTCCTCGCCGAACTCGACCGACTCGAACACCTGGGCCACCAGCCGATAGATACCCGACCAATTACCTGAACCAGCCGGCAGCACGTCGGGCTGTGCCGCCATCGACCTGTAGACGACACATTCAGGTCGTCGACGCGGACCGTCCACGTGGGGGTCCCACCCGACGTGTTCGGCACCGCCCTCGGACGGACCATGCGGTGTCAGTGGGCGTCGTGGAAAGCTTGTACGATCTCGGCACGGATCCGGCCCCGAGAGGATATTTCGTAGCCCTGGTCTACCGCCCACTCCCGAATCTTCTTGACCTCGCCCGTCCACGGAGACGACCCGATCGGGTCCGTCACCCGATTCGAGGGGCGCTTCCTGCCTCCGACCCTCCTGGAATGAGCAATCCAGTAGCCGAGAGCGTCGCGGAACTCCTTGGCGTGCTCGCCCTTCAGGTCAATCTCGTACTCGACGCCATCAACCGCATANNTCCACCCACTCCACCACAGCTTTACGTGCCACGGATTCCACTCCCACCTTCATCGACACCAACGAAACAAATGTACGGCACTCATGCCGGACAACGGCATCACCGCTAGCTACGTTAGCTATGATTGCACCGCACCAAAATGTCGGCGATCAGTCTCGTAGCACAGCATCCTGTCATCGTGTGCGAGCGGCCGCCGCCGGAATCCCCTGAGGATCCTCATCAACGACGCTAACCGGCTTTTCACCAGACGATCCCAACGCAAGGCGACCCCTCATCACTTTCGTCACTGTGATGCAATTCGAGCGCCGGTCGCCGTACCGCCCCTCCCGATCGCCCACGACCGAGAACCGACCCATGAAGCCGCAGAAGCACTCTCGGGCCTACAGGTGCGACATCAACGGCATCCGCCGGGCCGGATGCGTGTAGGACCGCAACCCCATGTGTCCACCTCCGCCTGTACCCACTCCCACTCCCCCGCACAGGGAGTCCGCTGACGTAGTGCGGCCCAGCCACACCCAGGTGCAGGGGCGAACTCCCGCGGACCGGAGTCCAGTCTTCGGCGACTCCCAGGA
>NZ_LTCZ01000446.1:2160-4702 GCF_001583455.1 Rhodococcus sp. LB1
AATGTCGGCAACCGCGGTCGAGACACCGCACACTAGGTGTCGGTGTCGGTGTCGGTGTCGGTGTCGGCACACCATGATCGGAAAAGCATCACGCGGGAGCAGTAGCGGATCTCGGATACCAACGCCGCAGCTGGGACAGCTGTGCCAGTGCCTGCTGGTCGGGGCTGGCGGACCAGTATCCAATTCATCCGGGATCGCCCCATTGACTGTAGGGCGTGTATCAATGCCCGCCGCCCGCGTGGCCTTGGCGTTTCCGCGCAATTCTGGGGCGAGGCAGCCATAGAGTTTAATCCCCCACGAAACCGGAACCCCCTGTACGGCAACGGCCGCCATCCCAGTTCTGTCCACCATCGGCACCATCTCCGAGCACCTCAGGGGCAGGCAGGGAGCAGAGCAGGGGCTTGAAGGGCCTCACCGGGTCGTGCGGCGGCGATCGTCCGCCATTCGAACAAGCAGCAGCAACACTGCGCGATAAGTTCTCTCGCGTGTGCGCTCCGTCAGGGCTTGCCTCCATCGAGGATGTCGAGCTGGACGCGGTTGCGGTGGCTGATTTCCCACCGGCCGGCTTCGAGGTCGTCGAGTAGGTCGCGGCACCGCTCATCGGTGCTCACGTCCACGCTGTGCCCGATCACGTTGATCGGGCGGCGGATTCCGTTCCGCCAATCGATGACCGTGTAGACGAAGTCACCTGTGGTGGCGAAGTCGCGTTGGCGGGTGCAGACGACGAAGTGCTCCGAGAGTGCGCGGACGGTGTAGAGGCGGCGGGGTTCGATACCGAAGCGGATCCGGGCGCCGGGGTGGAGGGGGATCGGGGTGGTCGGTGATCCCTCGGCGTTCATCAGTGTCACCACTCACCCCCGACTGCGAACCTGCCTTGGGAGAGTGTTCCCCGCTGATTGTCGGCGAGCGTGTCGCGGTCGATGGCGCCGCGGCCCAAACCTTCTGGCCGGAGCCCGACGTGGAAGCGGTCGCCGTCCTGGTCTTGGTGTGGGCAGGGGTAGATCGACAGGCCCTGACGCTTTTCGTGATGGGTGCGTGCTGCGCGGGCATCCTTGCGCGTGAAGTAGGTGCGTCTGTCGCAGTGCGGGCAAGTCACCCAGCAGGAGGTGGGGCGGTGTGCTCGAGCGGCCAATTTTCCGGTGCTCCTCTTCGACTTCGGACGCGGTCGGACCGTCAGACGGCACGGGTGATCTGCAGGTTCAGCCATTCCGAGACCCACTCGATGGCGTTGCGGCCGGCGTTGTCGACGACCAGGTTCTGGTAGCTCTGGTGTGCACCGGAGGCGAAGAAGCTGGCCACGTTCTGGCCCTCCCCGACAACGTGGGCGAGATCCTCGGCCCCCTGCGACTGCGCCATCGTCGACACCGACCCGGCGAGTCCTGCGAGGTCGAGGGTCTGCGCCTGCGTGGTGATCGCGTTGCCCACGGGATTGGTCTGCTTGCCGAGCAGCGCGGGGTCGGTCTTGCTGGCTTTGCCGGTGAGCATGTTCGCGGCCACCGAGGCGAGGTCGAGGCCGAGTGGGAGCAACGCTGCCGTCTGCGCCGCAGCACCGACCGGGTCGGGTAGTACCCCGGGCGGGGGAAAGAGCTTGTCCGCGGCGGCCCACGCAATTTCCTGGGCTTGACCGGCGATGTTGGCCAGCTTGATCACGTCGACGTTGCCGAGGATGCTGGTGACCAGCGCCGCGATCTTTGTGTATCCGGACGGGTCCGGGATGATCGCGAGGATCTGGGAGATCCACTTCAAGTCGACACCGGCGACCATCTTCACCATGGGCTCGAACTGCACGTTCAGCTCTCGGGCGGTATCGCGGGCGGCGCGGACATCGCCGGCGGCAATTCTTTGCGGGAGCACGATCAGGTTGTGCAGGATCTTCGGAATATCGAGCGTGGTGACGCCGGTAACGACGTTCAGGGCTTGGTCGACGACGACTGTGGGTTTGAGGACCGACAGCACACTCGACGCGGAAGAGAGGGCATCCGCGGGGGTGGCGGCGACGGGCGCGATCTGGCTACCGAGTGATGCGGCGGCGCCCGAGAGTTGAGAGATTTCGGGTGCGGTGGCGGGCAGGGTGGTGGTGCCACCATTCGCGAGTTCGGCTGCGGTGTTCGCGATCGTGGCCACCGAGTCGAGTGCACCGGCCAGGTCCGCGTGGCTGGCTGTGGTGAGGACCTGTGCGGCCGCGTGTTCCGGTGTGCCCACCGGGGCTGCGGCCAAGCTACTGGTGGCAGCGCTGTTCGCGGCCCCGGACTGCAACAGGTCGGCCAGTGGGCTGAGCGTCTTGGACAGCGCGGTCGCGGTGTCGGCGATCTGGTTCACATCGACGGAGCCGCCGGTGTCGGTGCCGGACAGTTGCTGTCCGAGCGCGTCGACATTCGATCGGAGACCGGGCAGGTCGGCGCCGGTGAAATCCGAGGTCAGCGCGGTGGCGACCGCCGCGTTACCACCACCACCGGCACCGGTGCTGGTGGTGCCGGGGGTTTTCGACAGGATCGACCCGAGCGATCCGAGGAACGGGTTGGCGCCCTTGCGGATCGAGCAG
>NZ_LTCZ01000447.1:0-37794 GCF_001583455.1 Rhodococcus sp. LB1
GGTCTGCAACTGCTGGGCGCGATCGGATAAGTCGAACAGCGACATGCGGACTCCTCGTGCGGTCGGATCAGGACGGCTGGGCGAGGAGCGAGGCCTGGTAGCGGCGCATTCCCCGGATCCATCGGTCGTAGTCGGCGCCCTTGTGCCGGTACATCTCCAGCACTTCAGGGTGCGGAAGGATCAGGAACTGTTCGGCTTCCATTGCGGCGAGCACGCATTCGGCCACCGCGGATGGCTCGAGCACCGAACCCGCGGTGGTGACAGCGCGTGCGGCGGTGGCCGACAGCGCGGCGTCGTCGGTGAGCAGCTTGGTGTTGACGCCCATCGGGCACAGGCAGCTGACGCGGACGCCCTTGTCGCCGTAGGTGACGGACAGCCATTCGGCGAATCCGACTGCGGCATGTTTGGTCACCGAGTAGGGGGCGGAACCGATCTGGGTGAGCAGCCCGGCGGCCGAGGCCGTGCTGACGAAGTACCCCTCGCCGCGCTCGATCCAGCCAGGGACCAGGCGGCGTGCCGCACGGATGTGCGCACGGACATTCACGTCGAGGGCGAGGTCCCACACCGCGTCGTCGGGTTCGAGGTCCTCCCCGGCCGCGACACCCGCGTTGGCGAAGTAGAGGTCGACGGGGCCGAACGCCTCCTCCGCGGCGTCGATGACCGACGCGATCTGTGCGTCCTCGGACGCGTCGGCACCGCGGGCGATCGAGGCCCCCGGACGCGTCGCGTTGATCCGGTCCGACACCGCCTGGGCCGATGCGGCATCGAGATCGGTGACGACGACCCTGGCCCCCTCGGCGGCGAGCCGCTCCGCGAGTGCACCGCCGATTCCACCTCCACCACCGGTGACGATGGCGACCTTCTGCGCAACCTGCACGAGATTCCTCCCTCGAGGGGACACGGACGTGCCCCCAGTCTTCCACAGAAATCACCTGAACCCGGTGTCGGATTCAGTTTCGTCGACCCGGGTGTCCCACGCGCTCACGCCGCCGGAGAGAGCTCAGCTCCGATCGGGGAACCTCAGTCCATTTGCCCAGATGCGCGTCGTGGTGAACACGACGTCGTCGAAGTCGACGGGAGTGCCGTCGGTCCCGTTCACGCTGGCCACGAACACGTTGTACGCCAACCGGCTGACCATCCCCGACAACGCCCGCGAGGCCAGCATCGGGTCGAGTTCCTTGTCTGCGATGCCCCGCGCCTGCAGTTCCGCGATGCCCCGCGCGTTGCGCGCGATGAACGCGTCGGCCCGCTGACGCCGCAGGTCCGCGAACGCCGGGTCGATGTGCGCGACCTGCTCGAGCAGCCCCATCAGCTTGGCGTTACGCCGATAGGCCTCCAGGTAGGCGCGGTTACTCGCCTCCAGGACGGCGTACGGGTCGTCGGTGTCCTGCACCCGCTTCATACCCGGGTGCATCATGTCTTCCTGCGCCACCTCGAGCACAGCGGCGAACACCTGCTCCTTGTTGTCGAAGTACGTGTAGAACGACCCCGTCGAACAGTTGGCTTCCTTCGTGATGTCGGTGAGCCTGGCGTCGAGGTACCCGGACCGCTCGAACACCGTCCGCGCGGCCGCCACCAACGCCGCGCGCGTACGTGCACCACGCGGGGTCGCCGGAGGCTCCCGCAACAAATCGGTGGCCGCCATCGACGGGGCGGGCTGGTCGTCCCACTCTTCATGGACGGTGCGCGTGGTCATTTCCTACTTATACGCCAGCACAGCAGCCCCGCCCAACCCGACGCTCAGGTGATGGTGATGCCGCCGTCCACCGCGATCGTCTGACCGGTGACGTATGCAGCGGCATCCGACGCGAGCCAGACCACGGTCGCGGCCAGCTCCTCCGGATCGCCGAGGCGACCGAGAACCAGCCGCGATTTCATCGATTCCAGATACCCGTCCTGGTACTGGTCCGTCATCTCCGTCTCGAAGAAACCGGGAGCGATCGCATTCACGCGGATCCCCTTGCGGGCACCCCACTGCTGCGCCAGGTCGCGGGTGAGGCCGATGACCCCGGCCTTGCTCGCGGCGTACGCGGCCTGCGGAAGTCCCGCGGTCGTGAGGCCGAGCACGCTCGCGATGTTCACGATCGCGCTGCCCGGCTTCATGACCTTGCCCGCCGCCTGCGCCGCCCAGTAGGAACCGTTCAGGTTGATGTCGACGACCTGCCGGAACTGCTCCGGCGTCTCCCGCGTCGCGGGGACAGCCGTACCGACGCCGGCGTTGTTGACGAGCACGTCCACCCGGCCGAACTTCTCCATGGCCGCGTCGATCATGTTCTGCGCCTGAGCCGGGTCGACGATGTCCGTCGCGACGCACAACGCCTGACGCCCCGCTGCCCGCACCAGTTCGGCGGTCTTCTCGAGACGGTCGGTGCGACGTGCTGCCAGCACCACATCGGCGCCGGCCTCCGCCGCGGCCTGCGCGAACGCGACCCCGAGGCCCGACGACGCACCGGTCACGACGACCACCCGATCGGTCAAGCTGAACTTGTCGAGAACGGACATACGAAGCGACTCCTTTGTCGTCGGGCTACGGGGTACGGGTTCAGAGGCCGAGGTCGCGGCCGATCAGTTCCTTCATGATCTCGTTGGAACCGGCCCAGATCTTGGTGACACGGGCATCCATCCACGCACGGGCGGCACGGTACTCGGTCATGAATCCGTAGCCACCGTGCAGCTGCACGCAGTGGTCGAGGACCTCGTTCTGCACCTGAGCAGTCCACCACTTGGCCTTGGCGGCGTCCACTGCGGTGAGCTCACCGTCGGCGTGTGCGGCGACGCAGTTGTCGACGTAGGCCTGGGTGACCTCGACACGGGTGACGAGGTCCGCGAGGAGGAACTTGTTCCACTGCAGCGAGCCGATGGGCTGGCCGAATGCCTTGCGGTCCTTGGCGTACTGGATCGTCTCTTCGAGGATCGGTGCGGCGTGCGCGATATTCGAGACAGCGGCGCCGACACGCTCCTGCGGCAGCATCTCCATCATGTGAATGAATCCGCGGTCGATCTCACCGATGATGTTCGTCGACGGGACCCGCACGTTCTCGAAGAACAGCTCGGCGGTGTCCGACTCGTGCTGGCCGACCTTGTCGAGCTTGCGTCCGCGCTCGAAGCCCTCCATGCCCGTCTCGACGGCGAACAGGGTGATGCCCTTGGACTTCTTCTCGGGGCTGGTGCGCGCCGCGACGATCACCAGGTCGGCGTTGTAGCCGTTGGTGATGAACGTCTTGGAACCGTTGATGATCCAGTCGTCGCCATCCTTGACCGCGGTGGTCTTGAGCGACGCCAGGTCGGAACCGCCGGAGGGCTCGGTCATACCGATTGCGGTGAGCAGCTCACCGGTGCAGAACTTGGGCAGCCAGCGCTGCTTCTGCTCCTCGGTCGTCAGCTGCACGAGGTACGGCGCGACGACGTCGGCGTGAATACCGAAGCTCGACGACACGGCGGCGCTCGCCCGCGAAAGCTCCTCGGCGAGAACCGCGTTGAACCGGTAGTCGCCGGCCTCGCTTCCGCCGTACGCCTCGGGGACCTCGAGGCCGAGGAATCCGTTGCGGCCGGCTTCGAGCCAGATCTCACGATCGATGAAGCGCTGCTCGATGAGCTTGTCGGCCACCGGCAGGAGGTTGCGGTTCACGAACTCCCGGGCCGATTCGCGGAATGCCTCGTGATCGGGGCCGTACAGGGTGCGTCGCATGACCGCTCCTTTTTCGAAATCCAGCTGTGGTGTGTCCACGCTTGTAAGCGTGTGCTTATTTTCTAAGCGCTTGCTTATACTGATCGTGCGGCGCGGTATTGTCAACAGCCGCGCAGCCGAGGATGGAGAAAGACATGAGCGAATCACCGAACCAGGTGATCAGCCCTTCCAAGGCTGCCGCCCGCATCCGAGCCGCAGCCGTCGACGCGTTCGCGACCAGCGGTTACGGGGGCACCACGACCCGCGAGATCGCCGCCCGCCTCGACATGAGCCCCGCCGCGATGTACCCGCACTACCGATCCAAGGAAGAACTGCTCTTCGCGATCAGTTACGAAGGCCACACCGCGGCGCTCGACGTTGTCGTGAGTGCAGACCTCCCCGACGAGGCGCCCTCGACGAGACTGCAGGCGCTGATCGGCGCGTTCGCGAGCTGGCAGGCCACGCACCACGCACAGGCTCGCGTCGTGCAGTACGAACTCAACGCCCTCACACCCGAGCACTATCGCGACGTGGTCAAACTGCGCCGCGACATCACCCACATCGTTCGTGCCGTCGTCGACGCCGGGGCAGCATCCGGCGAATTCACGGTGCCCGACGGCGAAGGTGTCACCCTCGCCCTCATGTCGCTGTGCGTCGACATCTGCCGCTGGTTCCCGGCCGGCGCCTACACCGAGCCGGAGGCCGTCGCAGACCTGTACGCAGACCTCGCCATGCGCATGGTGGGTGCCGGCTAGGTATTGCCAAGGTCCCGCGGGGTCGGCTAATATAGAACATACGTTCGATTCGGGGGAATCGAACGGTAGCCGGGGGGTCGGGGTGGATGCAGCAGCGGTGACCGCATTTCTGGCCGAGTTACCGAAACTCGACCGGAATATCGACGACGCGACACGGATCGACGTACTCCGCACACTCGAAGAGGTGAAAGCCTCTTGCGCGGGCGTGCAAGCCCGGGTGACCGCAGATCTCGACGCCTCCATCCGCGCCGCACGAGCAGACCGCGAAGTGCCGGCCGCACAGCGAGGGCGAGGCATCGCCAACCACGTGGCGTTGGCACGGCGGGACTCACCGTTCCGAGGTGGCCGTCATCTCGGTATGGCGACCGCTCTCGTCCACGAGATGCCCTGCGCCTTGGCGCTGCTCGAACGAGGGGTACTCAGCGAGTGGCGGGCAACGATCCTCGTCCGCGAAACCGCGTGCCTCACCCGAGAAGACCGCACCGCACTCGATTACCTGCTGTGCGCCGACCCGGCAACATTGGACGGGCTCGGCGACCAGGCGGTGTGCGCGAAAGTTCGCGCGGCCGCTGCAGAAGTCGACGCCGAGGCCATGGTGCGACGGGCCCGCAAGGCGGTATCGGACAGGAGGGTCACCTCCCGTCCCGCACCGGACACCATGGCGTACGTCAGCGCTCTGCTGCCGGTGGCACAGGGGGTCGCGGTGCACGCGACTCTCGCCCGTGACGCCGATTCCATCCTCGCCGCCGGTGACGAGCGAACGCGGTCGCAGATCATGGCCGACCTCCTCGTCTCCCGAGTCACCGGCACGCCCCACACCGCGACGACACCTCCGATCACCGTCAACCTCGTGATATCCGACCGCGCGCTCCTCGACCGAGGGTCCGAACCCGCCTACGTGCAGGGGTACGGGCCCGTCCCCGCGGCACTGGCGGGGCACTGGATCAGGGAGGCAGTCCAGGCCGCGATCGATCCAGGCACCGGGGACGAGGCGCGGGTGACTCTGCGCCGCCTGTACGCGAACCCGCACTCAGGAGCCCTGACGGCGACCGAGTCCCAGGCCCGCTGCTTCCCCGCCGGGTTGGCGAGGATGATCGATCTCCGCGATCGAACCTGCCGGACACCGTGGTGCGATGCGCCGATCCGGCATCACGACCACATCCAACCCCGCGAACACGAGGGCCCGACCACCGAACACAACGGAGCCGGCCTGTGCGCGGCCTGCAACTACGCCAAACAAGGCGCAGGGTGGAACGCCATACCCCACCAACTGCCCGGCGGACTGCACAAGATCGAGATCCGCACCCCCACCGGACACCGGTACCGATCAACCGCACCACCACTCCCGAAACCGTTGCCGTTCCGTGAGGTTCAGATCAGCTCGCCGGTGGAACGCATCCTCATCGAATACCTCCACGCGGCCTGAACATCGGGTCGCTGCGCACTAGACCGAGTGACGCACCCGTGCGGTAGCATCTCCGCACGCGGCCGTGGGGGTCCTGTCGAGTACTGGGGGGATGGGAATGAGCAAAACACTGCGTCTGGAAGATGACGCAATCCAACGATGCGTGGGCATCTGCAACACGATGATCGAGCAGATGGATCAGGCGATTAAGAATGCCGACCAGTTGAGGTACGTCTCGGGCTTTGGTGGATTCGACTCAGCCAAGGAACTCCAAGGTCGATACGACGCCAAGTTCAACGGCGGCGATGGCTCCGGTTCCGTCAGGGAGCGCCTCAACCAGTTTCGTCTCGTCATCGAGACTATGCGGGACACCTTTCAGGCCGGGGGCGACGCGTTTGCAGATACCGACAGGCCATCGGGCGGGCACTGGTCGGAATCCACGGAGAAATCGAACAATGAAACGCAACGCAATCGCAATAACTGCACTCTCATTGGCACTCTTGGCAGGGTGTGGCACCGAGGTTGAACCTCAATCGGAAATTGAATCCGTGGTCACGCCTACCCGGGTTCCCCGGCACGTCGACCAGTCCGATCGCCCTCAAGTCACCTTCGACCCCTGCCTCGACATCCCAGACACCACGATTGCCCAGTCCGGATACGATCCGGCGAGCGAGACGAACGCCGACTTCAAAGGTGGCACCTACACCTTCCTCGGCTGTGGCTATGACACTCCACAGCGCCGCTACGTAATGAACGTGCTGTCCGGGAACATCACGTTCGCAGAAGAACAAGAGAAGAAGAAGGACCACTCGACACCCATCGATATCAACGGTCGTCGCGCGATCTTGATCTTCGATCCAAGTGTGTCCGACGCGTGTGACCTCAGCATCGAAACCTCTTATGGCATCCTCGGCTTCACGCGCAGCGTGTTCGAGGGAAACGGCCAGCATGCGCCCGAATCCGAGTGGTGCGCAGGACTCGAGGACACCGCCCGGATCATTGAGCCACTTATCCCTAAGGGGGATTGACCGATGGCACCGAAGGACCCACTCGCTCCCTTCTTCGACGCGGTGCTGCCCAATGGCGCCGGCGATCAGCACCGCACCAAGTTGCAGAGATCGGCGGAGCAACTCGGGTCAGACGAAATAGACCCTCCATACATCACCACGATGGAGAGTTTCGAGGGCTGGCAACACTCAGAGATTTACGCGAAGACGCAGGAAATGAACCCTGACGACATCGGCGGGCTCGCTCAGGCTTGCCACGCCATCGTCGGCTCACTACCTATCGGCTTCGGCTTCGCCCTTCTCAAGAACACGATTGCCGAAAAGTGGGAGGGCGCGGCCGCCGACGCGGCGCTGGCGGCGACAGATACCCTTGCGGGTGCGAGTGACCAATTGACCTCGGGAGTGCAAGCAATTGGCGTGAAGCTCGACATTCTCAGCAGTGCTGCGCAGGATGTGAAAAACAGCATCCCAGCACCGATGTCGGAGCAACCCCTCAGCCTTCTTCCCCTCACACCCACCGCCGCCGAAGCTCAGGAAGCAGCGCGGGATGCGGCGAGGGAAGAGGCCATTCGGAAGCTGCAGAACATCTACGTCCCGAACTACCAGGACGTGGGCACGAATGTGCCGGTCCTTCCTGCACCACGCTCACCCAACGGCAGGGTCGATTCCGTCGATCCGAATGTCGCTGCGCCGAGCTCGGGCAGTCCCGGTTCCTGGGGCACAGCCGACAGCAATACCTCCTCCGCGTCGGGCGAGGGTGATTCGTCGGCGGATAGCGAGAGCTCCGCGGACGGGGATTCCGCAGGGGATGATGCCGCGGCTACGTCCGCAGCGAATGCCGAGGCCGCTGCCAGTATGGGCGCCGGGGCTGGATCCGGCTCGGCCGCACAGACTGCCGCCGCGAATGCGCAGAATGCGGCCGGTTCCGGTTCGCAGTCGGGCAGCGGCGCGGGTGCCGGGGGTTACGGTGGCGGAATCGGCGGAGGGTCGGGGTCCAGTGCCGGGGGATCGGGCGTCGGGGGTTCGGCGTCGAGCGCGCGCCGGAAGAACGACAAGCGCGACTCCGAGTCCAACTCGAGTGGTGTGGTTCCTGGTGGCCCGATCCCGTCCGGTGGCGTCGCGGCCGGCGCAGGGGCTGCTGCCGCTGCTGCAGCGGCGACCCCGGTGAAGCCGAGCATGAGTCGTCCCGGAATGGGTATGGCACCTGGGATGATGGGTGCGCCCGGCCGAGCGGGCGGCAGCGGCGATGGCGATACGGAGCATCAGACGCCGAGCTATCTCATCACCGTCGACAATGGCAACGAACTGATCGGCAAGCTCGACCCCGTCGCACCCCCGGTGATCGGCGCATGAACTGGCGGCTGACGTCAGCCCAATTCATGTGTCTTTGGGAGGCAACCGATCTCGACCGGATGCCGTACCCGCTGCAATACCGGTCCGCAGCTGCGACGGAAGATCAGTACGCCGTCCAGCAACGCGAGCTGGAGCAGTGGCGGACCGCGCTCGACGAACCGAAACTGGTCGCCGCGATCCAGGCGCTCCGGGATCCGCATCTGTCCGTCACGGTGCTCGCCCCCTCCCCCGAACTCGACTCCGGGCTTCGCCGGAGGGGCAGCATCCGTGGCCGGGTCGCCGTCGTCGCCGAACAGCTGCGTGGAGCACCGGGCCGCGGCGACATCCGGATCGACGCCGGCACCGAGGGCGTCGACTGGCTGACCACCCAACTCCTGAAAGACCTCCCCGGCTGCGCGCCCGGACGAACCCCGTCCCTGACCGCTCACCCCGACGACCTCGAGAATCGAAGCAGCGGTGCGTCCGTCCTGCAGAGCGCCCGAGCCTCCGACGGCACTCTCCTGCGAAGGATCGTCGGCCGGCCGCGGACCGGAATCGGATACATCTGCATCCGGGGTGCGCGCAGTGGGCTCGACGAGCCCGTTCTGGGCGAACTGACCTGGATCGACGTGGAAGCGGACGGCCGGTACCTCTATCACCAGGACGACCGTGTTCACCTGCGGTCCGCGACAGTCCGGTTGGTTCGCGACGAGCTGTCGAAACGTGTGGCCGCGGCCCTCGCCAACCCTTCGCCGACCCGCGACTGAGCGTTACCCTTGTCCCATGACCGATCGGGACAGGGACGGGACGGGGAAACCCCTTAACGCACGCCCCCGCGACGAACTCGGCCGACCCCTGCCCCACGACGCCGAGGGTGTGCCGCGCGTCCCCGACGACCTGCGGTTACCACCCGACGAGGCGATCACCGAGGCTCAGCGGCTACTCGACCACGGCATGCCGTTCCACGCCCACGAGATCCTCGAGGGAACGTGGAAGATCGCCCCCGAGGACGAGCGGGAACTGTGGCAGGGGCTCGCACAGCTCGCGGTGGGTCTCACCCACCTGATGCGGGGCAACAAGACCGGCGCGCGGTCACTGCTGCGCCAGGGCCACGACCGGATCCGGCATTACGAGGTGGAGGCGCCGCACGGCCTCGACATCGCCGGCCTCCTGACGTGGTCGGAACACCTCACGGACGAGATCGATCGCGTCGACCCGCTGCCGGCGACGCCCGTACCCCGATTGAGAATCCCCTGATGACTCTGCTCCCCATGTTCCCGCTGGGCTCGACGATGCTGCCCGGTCAGCAGCTCCCCCTCCACGTCTTCGAACCCCGCTACCAGGAACTGGTTCGCGACTGCCTGGACGCACCGGACGGCCCCCGTTTCGGGGTCGTTCTCATTGCCCGCGGCAACGAGGTGGGCGGCGGCGACGTCCGCCACGATGTCGGCACCATCGCGCGGATCGAATCCCACGCGTCGATCGGCGACGGGCGGTACGAGCTGTTCTGCCGCACGGAGGAACGGATCAAGGTGTCGAAGTGGTTGCCCGACAACCCGTATCCGATCGCCGAGGTCGATGTGTGGCCGGACGAGAACACCGGCACCCAGACGGCGGACTACGAATTCCCGTCCCTCATCGAGAGACTCGAATTCCTGTACGGCCTCCTTCGCCGTCTCGCGACGGAGACCGGCAACGTCCCGCCCGACGTTCCCGTCATCGGCGCTTTCCGCGGGTCGCTCGGCACGCGGCTCTACGAGATCGCCACCTACATTCCGATGGGGGACGCCGACCGCCTGCAGATCCTCGCTGCGGCGGGCGCAGACGAACGCTTGCGGGAGGTCTCCGAGGCGATCGAGAATGCCATCGAAATGGTCCAGTTCCGGCTGATGTGACCTAGCCCTCCCCGGGGTTGGTCAAGAGCACTCCGGGAAGGGTGTAGTGTTGTCAATGCAACGCGGGGTGGAATCCTGTCCCCGCTACCACTGGAAACGGCTCCGGAGATTTAATTCTCCGGGGCCGTTTTTCGTTGTTCCACATCCTCCAGGACTAGAACGTATTCTCGTATGTGAGGCCTCAGGAGGGACAGTGCAGCTCGCCGACGTCGATCTCTACAACCCGGACACCTTCGCGAAGGGCGTGCCCCACGAGATGTTCGCAGTGTTGCGGCGGGAGGCACCGGTCTACCGGCACCTCGACGAGCGCGGCGACCCGTTCTGGTGCGTCACCCGGCATGCCGACATCGTGACGGTGAACCGGGACGCCGAGACGTACTCGTCCTGGCGAGGCGCCACCTACATCGACGACCTGAGCCCCGACGACCTGGCGGGCCAGCAGCTGATGATGTTGAACATGGACCCACCGGACCACACGGCGCTGCGGAAGATCGTGAGCAAGGGCTTCACGCCCCGCCGCATCGGCCAGCTGCACGAGATTCTCGCGCGGCGGGCCACGACCATCGTCGACGCGGTGATCGAGCGCGGCGAGTGCGACTTCGTGGTCGACGTCGCGTCCGAACTCCCGCTTCAGGCGATCGCCGATTTCCTGGGCGTGCCCCAGGAAGATCGCAAGCTGATCTTCGATCTGACGAATCAGATGATCGGCTCGTCCGATCCGGAATTCCATCTCGAGGAAGGGCAGGAACGGGCGGCGGCGGCCCAGATGTTCGCGTACAGCCTGGAGATGTTCGAGGACCGCAAGAAGCACCCGCGCGACGACATCGCGACAGCACTCATCCAGGCCGATGTACACGGCGAGAAGCTGGGCGAACTGGATTTCAACATGTTCTTCATGCTCCTCGCGGTCGCGGGTAACGAGACCACCCGCAACGCCATCTCACACACCCAGCTGGCGCTGATGGAGCATCCCGAGGAGCGCAGGAAGGTGCTCGAGGATCCGTCCAAGCTCGATGCTCTGATCGAGGAGGGGTTGCGCTGGGCCACACCGGTCATGCAGTTCCGCCGGACCGCGACCACGGACACCGTGCTGCACGACGTCGAGATCGCCGAGGGCGACCGCGTGGTCATCTGGCACATGTCGGGGAACCGCGACGAGGCGGTGTTCGACGACCCCTACACGTTCGACATCGACCGGCCCACCGGCCACTACTCCCAGCACATTGCGTTCGGCGGCGGCGGTCACCATTTCTGCCTCGGCGCCAACCTCGCTCGCGCCGAGATGAAGGTGATGCTGGGTGAAATTCTGCGTCGCATGCCGGACATGGAACAGACGGCACCGGCACAGCGCCTGCGCTCCAACTTCATCAACGGGCTCAAGCACATGCCGGTGACGTTCACGCCTTCGTCCCTCTGAGCGGAGCGCCGCCTTTTCTGACAGCCTGGGCGAGTGAACAACGTCGACGCAGTGGTCATCGGATCCGGTCCCAACGGACTCGTCGCGGCCGCGACCCTGGCAGATGCGGGCTGGGACGTCGCGGTCGTGGAGGCGCAGCCGACGCCCGGCGGTGCGGTGAGGTCGGCGGAACTCGTCCCCGGATTCACGTCGGACCTGTTCAGCGCGTTCTATCCCCTGTCCACCGTGTCGCCGGCGCTCCGCGGTCTCGATCTCGAGTCGCACGGTCTGCGGTGGAGTCACGCGCCCAGCGCGCTCGGGCACGCCCGCTCGGCCGCCGACGAGGACGCGCCGGTGATCCATCCCGACCCCGCCGACACGGCCGCCGACCTCGAACGCCGCCAACCTGGTGACGGCGCCGCGTGGACGGCGCTCGTCGAGCAGTGGCACGACATCAAGGAACCGCTGCTGAGCACCCTGTTCAGCCCGTTCCCGCCCGTGCGTGGTCCGAGCCGACTGCTGCGACAGCTGGGGACCGCCGAGTCGTTGCGGCTGGCCCGATTCCTCCTCCTGCCCGCACGGCGGATGGCCCATGAACTGTTCCGCAGCGAGGCGGCACGACTTCTGTTGCTGGGTAACGCGATGCACGCCGACACCCCTCCGGACGCACCGGGCAGCGGCGTCATGGGTTACATCCTGACGATGCTCGCCCAGGACGGCGGTTACCCCGTTCCGGTGGGCGGCGCGGGCGAGTTGTCGGCCGCGATGGTGCGCCGGGCCGAGCACGCGGGTGCGCACTTCCACTACGGCGACGCCGTGACCGGGATCGACGTCCGGTCGGGTCGCGCGGTGGGTGTGCGGACGGCGTCGGGTGTCCGTTACACGGCACGTCGGGCGGTGATCGCCGACGTCTCAGCGCCAGCACTGTACGGGTCGCTGCTTCCCGGCCACTCCGTCCCCGCCCGCGTGCGGGCCGACCTCGAGCACTTCGAGTGGGACACGCCCGTCCTGAAGGTCAATTACGCCTTGTCGCAGAAGATTCCGTGGCGTTCGCCCAGCCTGCGCGGTGCAGGCACCGTCCACCTGGGCGCCGACGACAACGGACTCGTCCGCTGGATGGCCGACCTGACCACCGGCACCGTCCCGTCCAGCCCGTTCCTGCTGTTCGGGCAGATGACGACCGCGGATCCCACCAGGTCACCGGAAGGCACCGAAAGCGCGTGGGCGTACACGCATCTACCGCGCGACATCACCGACGACGCGACCGCCGATCTGCTGGCCGCGCGGGTAGACGACGTCCTCGAGGCGCACGCACCGGGCTTCTCGGAGCGGGTCGTCGGACGGGTCGTCCAGCGCCCGTCGGATCTCGAGGCGGCCGACGCGAATCTCGTGGGTGGCGCCGTCAACGGTGGGACGGCGCAACTCCATCAGCAGCTGGTCTTCCGGCCGGGGCCTGGGACGTCCCGTTCGGAGACGCCGGTTCAGGGCCTGTACCTGGGAAGCGCCTCCGCGCACCCGGGTGGGGGCGTACACGGCGTGTCGGGCCTGAACGCCGCCCGCGCCGCGCTCGGCGAGGACGGACCGCGCGGGTGGCTGCGGCGGCGCACGTCGCGCGCCGTCATCGACCTGTTGTCGAAGGGACCGATACCCTAATTTGTCCCGTGCCGGGGTACCTCACCGTGCAATGATCTGAGTCGTCGAATTCGGACCACGAAGGGGCATCATGCAGCATCGAGAATCATCCTTCGCCGGCGTCGGCGGAATTCCCATCGTCTACGACGTGTGGCTCCCCGAGCGGCGCCCGCGCGGCGTGCTGGTGCTGTGCCACGGCTTCGGGGAGCATGCCCGGCGCTACGACCATGTGATCGAACGGCTCGGGGAACTCGACCTCGCGATCTACGCGCCCGACCACCGCGGGCACGGGCGGTCGGGCGGCAAACGGGTCCACCTGAAGGACTGGAGCGAGTTCACCGACGACCTGCACCAGTTGTTCGGCATCGCATCGACGGACTGGCCCGGCACCGACCGCTTCCTCCTCGGGCACAGCATGGGCGGTTCCATCGCGCTGACCTATGCGCTCGACCACCAGCAGGACCTGAAGGCACTCATGCTGTCCGGGCCTGCGGTCGACGTGACGAGCGGCACGCCGCGCATCGTGGTCGAGATCGGCAAGCTGGTGGGTCGCTTCCTCCCCGGAGTGCCCGTCGAGTCGCTCGACGCGAAGCTGGTCTCCCGCGATCCTGCGGTCGTGTCGGCCTACGAGGAGGATCCCCTCGTCCACCACGGAAAGGTGCCTGCCGGGATTGCACGCGGAATGATCCTCGCCGCCGAACGGTTGCCGGAACGTCTGCCGTCGTTGACGGTTCCCCTGCTGCTCCAGCACGGCCAGGACGACGGACTCGCGAGTGTGCACGGTACGGAACTGATCGCGGAGTACGTCGGTTCGGAGGATCTCACGGTGGAGATCTACGAAAACCTGTTCCACGAGGTGTTCAACGAACCGGAGAACGAGGAGGTACTCGACGACCTCGTCGCGTGGTTGCGGCCACGCGTGCAGGCCTGACTTCGGCGGGGGTGTTCTGCACCCCCGGACAATGGATGCCAGGATGGGCTGATGAAACGTCACGTCAGCGCCACTCTCGACATCGAGGTCACCGACGCCACCAGTCTCGAATTCAAGATCGCGGTGGCCCGGACCCCCGGTTCGGAGTTGTCGGAGTCGCTGACGTTCACCCTCGACGGGAACCGTGTGGAGGCACGAGAGATGGTGGCGGAGCACGGCACTCGCGTCCACCTCCTGGACAGCGAACCCGGTTCGCTGCACGTCGAGTACTCGGCTTCGGTTGCAGGTAAGGCCGATTCGCCTCCGGTCACCGACTACGACCTGTCGAAGTATCTGCGCCCGAGCCGATATGCGGAGGCGGACAAGTTCTTCGGTTTCACCGGCGGCGAATTCAATCTGTCCAAGCCGCACCCGGAACTACTGCAGGACATCACCACGTGGGTGGGATCGCGACTGCTGTACCAGGCGGGTTCGAGCAGATCCACCGACAGCGCCGTCGACACGATGCTGTCCGGGGCGGGCGTGTGCCGTGACTTCGCCCACCTCACGGTGGCGCTTCTGCGGGCCGTCACCATTCCGGCGCGGCTGGTGGCCGTGTACGCGCCGGGGTGCGATCCGATGGACTTCCATGCTGTCGTCGAGGCGTTCGTCGATCACGAATGGCGTGTGGTCGACGCGACCCGATTGGCTCCGCGTTCGGCACTCCTGCGGATCGCGACGGGTCGCGACGCCGCGGACACGGCATTCCTGGACAATCACGGAGGGGCGATCACGCTCGAGAACACCGTGGTGACAGCCGTCGTCGACGGCGAATTCCCGTCCGACGACTACGCGACACCCACCTCGCTGACCTGACGGGTCAGGTTGCGTCCGAAAGCCTTTCGGTGAGCACGCCCACCTGAATCTTCTTGGCGTCGGCGTGCACGTCGCGGCCGGCGTCGGTGACGTCGACGAACACGCCTCGCCGGTCCGCCTCGCACAGCGCCCGCGCGACCAGGCCTGCCTTCTCCAGCCGGGCCACGCTCCGGGACAGGGCGCTGGGGCTGAGGTACATCTCGGCCGCCAGATCCTGCATGCGCGGTCGCTCGCAGGTGGCGTCCATCAACCGGTCGAGCGTCTCGAAATCGCTCATGCTCAGGCCGTGAGCGTGTTGCATCTCACGATCCAACTCGCAGGCGATCGAGTTGTATCTGCTCGCGAGCAGCCGCCACGTGCCGCGCAGGTCTGCTTCAGAGCTCATGAACCGCACCCTAGCGCGCGCACGAAAAAGGTGCAAGCGAATTAAATGCAGACAAAATTAGTGCTTGCGCATTGATTGCACGTGCATCTACATTCTCTCTGTGACTATCAGCGACGCCACCCCGGACCTCGCCACCTCGTCGGGCGCCACCGCCACCCCGTCGACCGACCAGGCCTGGACACCCCGCCTCTGGGGCGTCCTGGCCGTACTGTGCCTCGTCATGTTCCTCGACGGTCTCGACGTCTCGATGGTGGGTGTCGCGTTGCCCTCCATCGGAACCGAGTTGGGGCTGTCCACCACCTCGCTCCAATGGATCATCAACGGATACGTACTCGGATTCGGTGGTCTGCTGCTGCTGGGCGGACGCACTGCCGACCTTCTCGGACGCCGCCGCGTCTTCCTGATCGCACTCACCGTGTTCGCGATCGCGTCCCTGGTCGGCGGACTCGTCGACAACGGAACGCTGCTCATCGCGAGCCGCTTCGTGAAGGGACTCGCCGCAGCGTTCACCGCGCCGACCGCGATGTCCATCCTCACCACCACGTTCAAGGAGGGGCCCGCCCGCAACCGGGCCTTGTCGATCTTCTCCGTCTTCGGAGCCAGCGGCTACTCGTCCGGCCTGATCCTGGGCGGACTGCTGACCAGCGCCGGGTGGCGCTGGACCTTCCTGATGCCGGTGCCGTTCGCGGTTCTCGCCCTGGTCGCGGGCGCCATCCTGATCCCCCGCGACCGCGCCGCCGACAACGGCGGACACGACATCGTGGGAGCCGCCACGCTGGTGTCGGGGATGCTGCTCGCCGTCTACACCGTGGTGTCGGCACCGGCCCGCGGCTGGGCCGACCCGCTCACGCTGGGGTCGTTCGCACTGGCCGCAGCCCTGCTGGCGTCGTTCTTCGTCGTGGAAAACCGGGTGGCGCACCCGTTGGTGCGTCTGAGCATCCTCCGGGTCGGCTCGATCGTGCGGGCGAACCTCAGCATCGTCGCGCTGTTCGGCTCCTACCTGAGCTTCCAGTTCATGATGACCATCTTCCTGCAGTCGGTGCTCGGATGGTCGCCGCTGGAGATGGCGCTGGGTCTCCTGCCCGCCGGCATCATCGTGGCCTTCGGATCGCCGTTCGTCGGACGCCTGATCGACGCGTTCGGCACGGCACGCATGATCATTGCGGCACTGACCTCGTTGAGCCTCGGCTACCTGTGGTTCCTCTTCGCGGGGAGCGACCAGCCCCACTACGCGGTCGCGATCCTGCCGAGCGTGCTGCTGCTGGGCGTCGGTTTCGCGCTGGGCTTCACGTCGATCATGGCCCAGGCCACGTCGGGCGTCGACGACTCCGAGCAGGGGTTGGCGTCGGGTCTCGTGCAGACGTCCGCACAGGTCGGTGCAGCGCTCGTGCTGGCACTCACCACCGCGCTCGTCACCGCCGGATCGCACGCGGCCACCGGCATCAGTGACGCCGGGTTCCACCAGTTCCACTCCGGCCTCGTGCTCGTCACGGGAGTCGCGCTGCTGGGATTGCTGATCACGGTGTCACCGCTGCTACGCAGGGTGCTCAACCCCGCATAGGACCCGAACGGCGGAACGGGTGGGCACAGGCCCACCCGTTCCGGTCGTTCAGGCCGAGTGCCGCTTCGACTCCGTGAGCGCGCGGGACGCGAAGTCGACGGTGAGCCCGATGATCGTGCGACTCTCCCGCAGCACCTTGCCGATCACGGGGAACGCGTGGATCTGCCCACTCCAGATGTGGGTCTCGATCTGCCGTCCCTCGCGATCGAACCTGTCGGTGATGATCTCGACGTCGGGCCGCATGATCTCGTATTCGGCGGCGGTGAGGAAGACGGGCGGGAACAGTGCCGGATCCGCGTTCACCGGGGACTGGGCTCCCGGAATCTGATCGGGCCCGGACAGCCAGCGATCCTTCAGCTTGGCCACCTGCGACATCGGCAGGTACGCGTCGCGTTTCATGAAATCGGGGTCGTGATCCTCGAGGTCGAGGTTGAGTAGTGGGGAGTACCCGATGACGGCCGCCGGGCGGGTGAGGCCCCGCAACGCGGCAACTTCCGCGACCTTCATCGCGAGGTACCCGCCCGCCGAGTCCCCCGCGACGATCACCCTGCTGGGGTCGTCGCAGACCTTCAACACCTCGGTATACGCGGTCATGGCGTCCACCAGGGACGCCCCGATCGCACCCTTGGGAAGCTGCCGGTACTCGACCGAGACGACAGGCGCACCCGAACGTGCGGCGAGCAGTCCGCACAGTGCCCGGTGGGTGGCGAGCCCGCAGAACACGAATCCGCCGCCGTGGAAGTAGAGGATGGTGGCGCCGTCCATCGACGTGATCGTGGGTCGCGGATGGGTGATCTTCTCGCACGGCACCCCGCCGAGCGAGATCGCCTCGATGTCGAGGCCCTTCGGCTTGGGAAGCCGGTCGATCAGCTCGTCGAGGGTCGCCAGCAGTTCGATGCCGCGGTCCGTCGTCGGCCATATCGTGAACAGCGGTTTGACGAAAGCCCTGGCAAACCAGAACGTCATGCGCGCCCGCCGACTGACATCCCAGTGCCACACGATCGATTCACGCGTTCGCATACTGCCCTCCGTTGTATCGGACGCTTGTCCAGCCAAGTGGACACCCTAGGGCGATCCGGAGAGAAACGCACCCGAAACTGTCACGTCCACTCCCCGAGACCTCCCGCCACGGTAAGTCGAAGTCGCCCGCTGCCGAGCGACTTCGACTGATTTTCGTCCGATTGCCGGAGGTTCACCGAGCCAGTCGCTCCTCCAGCCGAGCGATGATCTCGGTCGCCACCTGGGTGGGCGATCCGCCCACGTCCACCACGATCGCGTCCTCGTCCGGCTCGATCGGTTCGAGCGTCGAGATCTGTGTGTCCAGCAACGACGGGGGCATGAAGTGGTCGAGCCGGGCGGTCAGCCGTTCCCCGATCTGCGCCCGCGACCCGGCGAGATGCACGAAGACGACGTTGTCGCCCCGCAACACATCGCGGTAGCTGCGCTTCAGCGCCGAGCAGGTGATGACCCCGGGAAGACCGTTCTCGGTGTGTTCCCGAATCCACCCCGCGACGACATCGAGCCACGGCCAGCGGTCCTCGTCGGTCAACGGCTGCCCCGACGCCATCTTCGCGACATTCGCGGGTGGGTGCAGGGCGTCTCCCTCCTGCAGGTCCCAGCCCATGGCGCCGGCGATGATCCCGGCGACCGTCGACTTCCCGGACCCGGACACCCCCATCAGCACCAGGACCGGATCCGCGGTCTGCGGCGTGCGTCCTGCAGATTCGCGCGTACTCACGTGCATCTCACCAACCTCACTCGACATTTCTCAGCCCCTCTAGATGAATACGCTCAGTGCGAGGACACCGGCCAGACCGGTGACGGAGATGATGCATTCCATCACCGTCCACGTCTTCAGGTTCTGTACCACCGTGACACCGAGGTATTCCTTCACCAGCCAGAATCCCGCGTCGTTGACGTGCGACAGGAACAGCGAGCCGGACCCGATCGCCAGCACCATCAGCGAGACGTGCGTGGAGGTCAGTTCGGCAGCGACGGGTGCGAGGATTCCGGACGCGGTCACCGTCGCAACGGTGGCCGAACCGGTGGCGACGCGGATGAGCACGGCCACGAGCCAGGCGAGGAACAGCACGGGAAGGGCGCTGTCCTTGATCGCGTCGGCGATCACGTCGGCGATGCCGGTGTCGATCAGGACCTGCTTGAATCCGCCGCCGGCGCCGACGATGAGGAGGATTCCGGCGATCGGGGGCAGTGAACTCTCCAGCGAGACGGCGATGGCCTTGCGGTCCATGCCACCGCCCCGGCCGAGGAGCGCCATCCCCGCGAGCACCGCGAGTCCGAGGGCCACGACCGGTGTTCCGAGGAAGTCGAGCAGCGCCTTCGCGGGCGACTCCGAGTCGGCGGCGATGACGTCGGCGATCGCCTTGCCCAGCATCAGGACGACAGGCAGCAGGATTGCGGACAGGGTTGCCGCGAAGCTGGGCCGGCGACGCTCGGCGGCTGCCTCGGCGCCTTCCCGGTCCTCGACGGTCACGTAGAGCTCGGGGACGGGGACGTCCACCCAGCGTGCCGCCAGCTTGCTGAACAGCGGCCCGGCGATTACCACGGTGGGAATCGCGACGAGGACGCCGAGGGCGAGGGTGAGTCCGAGGTTGGCGTTCAGGGCCGCCACCGCGACCAGTGGCCCGGGGTGCGGCGGGACGAGACCGTGCATGGCCGACAGACCTGCCAGCGTGGGAATCGCGATCCGCATCAGCGAGAGTCCCGAACGCCGTGCCACCAGGATGATGACGGGCATCAACAGCACGAGGCCGATCTCGAAGAACATCGGCAGGCCGATCACGGCGCCGACCAGCGCCATCATCCACGGCAGCGACCGCGGGCCCGCTCGTCCGACGAGGGTGTCGACGACGCGGTCGGCGCCACCGGAATCGGCGAGCAACTTGCCGAACATGGCACCGAATCCGATGAGGATTCCGACGCTGCCCATCGTGGCCCCGAAGCCCTCGACGAACGACTTCACCGAGTCTTGCCCACCCAGACCTGCGGCGATACCGACGCCGACGGCGCCGATCGACAGCGCCAGGAACGGATGGAGTTTGAGCCAGGTGATCAGCGCGATGATGACGGCGACGCCGACGACGGCGGCCGTGATCAGCCGCGCGTCGTGGCCGGCACTGTCGGCCGCTGCGAGTAGTGACGCGGTACTCATTCTGTTGCTCCAGGGAGATCGGTGTTGGAATGACCCTTGTTCGTGACTCAGGTCACTCTGCCTCATAAACCATATGATTTCAAGGCCAAATCCGATTAAGTACTACTTAGAGTCTGAATCGCGCGCCAACGTGTGTTCAATGGGGGCAACCGTGGGAACATCGGCGGATGACCAACGCAGACGGCGGCGAGTACCGGCAATTGCACGAAACGGTGCTCGATCGGCTCGGTAGCGACATCGTGGCCGGAGTCGTCGCACCCGGCACCCGGATCTCCGCAGACGACGTGGTCACCCAGTACTCCGTCTCCCGCACCGTCGTCCGCGAGGTGGTCCGCGTTCTCGAATCGCTCGGACTGCTGGCCGTCCGGCGTCGCGTCGGGATCACCGTCCTGGGTGAGGAGCACTGGAATTCACTGGATCCGAGCGTGATTCGGTGGAAGCTGGCCGGCCCGCAGCGGTTCGAACAACTGTCGAGCCTGAGCGAACTGCGGTCGGGTATCGAACCGCTCGCCGCGCGTCTCGCGGCAACACGGGCGACACCGGAACAGTGCGGGGCGCTGACGGCGGCCGTCATCGGAATGTCGTCGACGTCCCGCGCCGCGGACACGGACGCCTACCTGGCCCACGACTCCGATTTTCACCGCACGCTGCTGACCGCGTCGGGGAATCCCCTGTTGCGCGCGATGTCGCAGATCGTCGTGGAGGTGCTCGAGGGCCGCACCCGGCACTCGCTGATGCCGCACGTCGCCGAGACCGAAGCAATCCGCCTGCACGGCGTGGTGGCGTCGTCCATTCAGATGGGCGACGCCGACGCGGCGGAGGCGGCCATGCGCGCGATCGTGAGCGAATCCGCGACGGCGGTCGAGCAGATGAAGGACGAAGAAGACACCCACGAGTGAGGTACTCGCGGGTGTCTTCCTCATAGCTCGGTGAGTCTTATGCGACCGAATCCGATTGCATGGCTTCGAGTTCCACGCCCTTCGTCTCCTTGACCCAGCGCAAGACGAAGACGAGTGACAGCACGGCGCACACGGCGTAGAAGCCGTAGGAGATTCCCAGCGAGAAGTCCTTCATGGACGGGAATGTCACGGTGATGAGCCAGTTCGCGGCCCACTGGGCGCCTGCCGCGAGGGAGAGGGCGGCGGCGCGGATGCGGTTGGGGAACGCCTCGCCGAGCAGGACCCACACCACGGGGCCCCAGGACATTCCGAAGGCCACCACGAAGAGGTTGGCGGCGACGAGGGCGATCGGGCCCTGCAGTCCGGTCAGGTGCGGCGTCGTGACGCCGTCCACGACGGTGGTGGACGCGGTTCCGAAGATGAACGCCATGGTCGCGAGCGTCACGGCCATACCGGCGGAGCCGATGATCAGCAGCGGTCGCCGGCCCACACGGTCGATGTACGCGATGGCGATGAGGGTGGTGGCGATGTTGACCACCGACGTGATGACCGTGATCTGCAGCGAGCTGCCCTCGTCGAAGCCGACGGCCTGCCACAGGACGCTGGAGTAGTAGAAGATCACGTTGATACCGACGAACTGCTGGAAGACGGAGAGTCCGATACCGATCCACACGATCGGCATCAGGCCGAACGCGGAGCCCTTCAGATCACGGATCGACGGTTGCGTCTCACGGGCCAGCGTCGACCGGATGCTCTCGATCTTGAGGTCCAGGCCCTTCTCGCCGAGCAGGACCGCGAGGATGCCGCGGGCTTCGCCGAGGCGGCCCTGGGCGATCAGATATCGGGGGGATTCGGGAATCGTCAGCGACAGCAGTCCGTAGGCCAGTGCGGGCACGCACATCGCGAGGAACATCCAGCGCCAGGCCTCGAGCCCGAACCAGAGTTCTTCCTGCGACCCGCCGGCGAGGGCAGCGAGGGCATAGTCGACCAGGAGCGAGACGAAGATGCCCGTGACGATCGCGAGTTGCTGCAGCGACCCGAGACGTCCACGCACCCGGGCGGGCGAGATCTCGGCGATGTAGGCGGGTGCGATGACCGAGGCCAGACCCACACCGATGCCGCCGACGATCCGGAACGTCACCAGCATCTCGACGTTGGCCGCGAATCCGGTGCCGATGGCGCTCAGCAGGAACATCACGGCAGCGGCCCGCATGGTGACGAGGCGTCCGTACCGGTCGGCGATCCGCCCGGCCAGCATCGCTCCCGCCGCGGCGCCCAGCAGTGCCGAGGCGATCGCGAATCCGAGGAGAGCGGAATCGACCTGGAACTTGCCCTCGATCGCCGACACCGCGCCGTTGATCACCGCACTGTCGTAGCCGAACAGCAACCCGCCGAGTGCGGCGACGACCGCGATACGGACGGGAACCGAAGTGCCCTCTGCTGTGTCGCCGGGCGATTCCGCGCCGGGCAACAGGACGTTTTCAGTCATAGGACTCCTCGTGAGCAAGGGGGTGATCGAGTCTCGGATCGAGCCGAGGCCTGCGCGAGAGCGCATTCGTTGTGGTGCGGAACACAGTAGGCAACGAAACGGGGAACCGTCAAGATATGAACACAAATAGACGATTTTCACCGCACAAATGTTCATCCTTGAACGCGATCACCGCGATGTGCGCAGAGTGCGCCCCACGAACTGGTGGGAGAATTCAGCGGCGAACAGTCAGGCCGGAAGCGCAGATCGCAGACCCAGCGCGACGGCGCCGAGCACCTGCGCCCGGGGGCCGAGTTCGGCCACGCGGATGTCCAGGGAACGGACCGCACTGGGCACCGCGTAGCGGCCGACCACCTCGCGCATCGGCCCGAGCAGAAGTTCGCCGGCCAGCGCGAGTTCGCCGCCGATGACGAGTCGTTCGGGATTGACGAGGTTGCACAGACTCGCTACCGCGACGCCGACGTGCCGCCCTGTGTCGGCGAGCACCCGGATGCAGGCGGCGTCGCCGCCCTCGGCCATCGCGACGATGTCGGCGATGGTGAGATCGGGACCGCGACTCGGGGCGAGCAACCCGATCACGACGTGCGAGGCGACGAGGGTCTCGAGGCAGCCGCGGTTGCCGCAGCGGCATACCTGACCGAACTCGTCGAGTGTCAGGTGGCCGATTTCGCCTGCGGTGCCGCCTCTTCCGCGGTACAGCCGGCCGTCGAGGACGAGGCCGGCACCGACTCCGTCGGACAGTTTGATGTAGGCGAGATCGGTGGTTCCGCGGCCCGCTCCCCACATGTGCTCGGCGAGCACGCCGAGGTTCGCGTCGTTGTCGACGTGCACCGCGGTGCCGAGATACTCCGACGCGATGGCGGCCGCATCGACACCGACCCACCCCGGGAGGATCGACGGGCCACCGACCTCGCCGGTGTCGGTCTCGAGCGGAGCGGGGAGACCCATCCCGACCGCGAGGACGGACGTACGGTCGCAGCCGAGGCGATCGAGCGCCGCGTCGAGAAGAGCGCCCGCCTGCACCACGCCGTCCGCGGCGCGGTGCCCTGCACCGAGTTCGACGCGCTCCTCGGCGAGCACCTCGTGTGCCATGTCGGCGACGGCCACGGTGAGATGGCGATGCCCGAAGTCGATCCCGACGGCGAGCCCCATCTTGCGGGTCAGCTTCACCGCACGGCCCCGCTGGCCCGGATGGTCGCCGCCCGGCACGGCAACCATCCCGGCCGCGGTCAATTCCTTGACCATGTTGGACACGGTGGCGGGCGCCAACCCGGTGCGGCGCGCGATCTCCGCCTGGGTGAGCTCACCCGACGTCTGGAGCGCGCGGACCACACGGTGCTGGTTGGCGGACTTCAGCGAGGACTGAGAACCCGGCCTCGGGGAGTCACCGTTGTCACTGTCGCGCACGACATCACCGTACCGCGCCGCTTCTTGCTCTACCGGGCGAGTGCCGCCGCCTCACGCGCGAGGCCGCTGATCCGGTCCCAGTCCTTCTGCTTCACGGCGTCGGCGGGCGTGAGCCAGGATCCACCGACGCATCCGACGTTGGGCAGCGACAGGTAGTCCCCGACGTTCGACGTCGAGATACCGCCGGTGGGGCAGAACCGTGCCGCCGGAACGGGTGAGTGGATCGAGCCGAGGAACTTCGCGCCACCCGACGCCTCGGCGGGGAAGAACTTGAGTTCGCGGTAGCCGTGCTCGAGCAGGAAGAGCACCTCGGAGACCGTCGCCGCGCCCGGGAGGTGCGGCAGTCCGGTATCCGTCATCGCCTTCAGCAGAGTTTCGGTGCTACCCGGCGAGACCAGGAACTGCGCTCCCGCTTCGGCCGCCTGCGCGGCCTGCACCGGTTCCACGATCGTGCCCGCGCCGACGCAGATGTCCGGCACCTCGCTCGCGATCGCCTTGATGGCGTCGAGTGCACACGGCGTGCGCAGGGTCAGTTCGATCATCGGGATGCCGCCGGCCACCAGCGCGCGGGCCACCGGCACTGCGTCGCCGAGGTCGTCCACGACGACGACGGGGATGACCGGGACGCGGTCGAGGAGGGAGGGGCTGTTCGTCACTGAAATACTCCTTGGACGGGTTGGGGGTGGAAAACGCTGGCGCCCTGGGTCGCCGGTCCGACAGCGGCACGCAGGCCGGCGAAGAGTTCGCGCCCCGTGCCGACCCATTCGTCGGCACCGAGCGCACGACCGGTCGCCGGGCGGGCGGCCAGTTCCTCGTCGTCGAGGTGCACGTTCACGGAGCCGGTCACGGCGTCGACGGTCAGGACGTCGCCGTCACGCACGCGCGCGAGCGGTCCGTCCGCGGCCGCCTCGGGGGTGAGGTGGATGGCGGCGGGAACCTTCCCGGAGGCGCCGGACATCCGGCCGTCGGTGACCAGCGCGACCTTCCGGCCCTGGTCCTGCAGAACGCCGAGTACCGGTGTGAGCTTGTGCAATTCGGGCATTCCGTTGGCGCGCGGGCCCTGGTACCGGAGCACGGCCACGAAATCGCCGGTCAACGTGCCCGCCTCGAACGCGGCGAGGAAGTCGAGCTGATCGTCGAAGACCCTGGCCGGAGCGGTCACCACGCGGTGATCCGGGTGGACGGCCGACGTCTTCATCACGCACGAACCGAGGTTTCCGGTGAGCATCTTGAGCCCGCCGTTGACGTCGAACGGATCTTCCGGTCCGCGCAACACGCTGGTGTCGAGGCTGATTCGCGTGCCCGGCTGCCACTCGACGCCCTCGCCCGACAGCTTCGGTTCCTCGGTGTACCGGCGGAGCCCGGGGCCGACGACGGTCTTCACGTCCTCGTGGAGCAGTCCCGCGTCCAGCATCGACGACACGACGTAGCCGAGTCCGCCGGCCGCGTGGAAGTGGTTCACGTCGGCCGAACCGTTGGGGTAGATCCGGGCGAGCAGCGGCACCACCGCGGACAGTTCCGACAGGTCGTCCCACGTGAGGATGATTCCGGCGGCGCGGGCGATCGCCACGAGGTGCATCGTGTGGTTGGTCGAACCGCCGGTGGCGAGCAACGCCACGCAACCGTTGACCACGGCCTTCTCGTCCACGACCTCACCGACCGGCGTGTAGTCGTCGCCGAGTGCGGTGAGACCGGTGACGCGCCTACCCGCCTCCGACGTGAGGGCATCACGCAGCGGGGTACCGGGGTTCACGAAGCTCGATCCGGGCAGGTGCAGGCCCATGACCTCCATGAGGAGCTGGTTGGAGTTGGCAGTGCCGAAGAACGTGCACGTGCCCGCGCCGTGGTAACTCGCCGCCTCCGCGTCGAGCAGTTCCTCGCGTTCGGCCTTGCCCTCCGCGTACAACTGCCGCACGCGCGACTTCTCGTTGTTGGGCAGACCGGACGTCATCGGCCCGGCCGGCACGAAGATCGTCGGCAGGTGACCGAAACCCAGGGCGCCGATGAGCATCCCCGGCACGATCTTGTCGCACACACCGAGCATGAGGGCGCCGTCGAACATGTCGTGGGACAGTCCGATCGCCGTCGCCATCGCGATGACGTCGCGGCTGAACAGCGACAGCTGCATGCCGTCGCGGCCCTGGGTGATGCCGTCGCACATCGCGGGGACGCCGCCGGCGAACTGGGCGATGCCACCGGCCTCCATGACCGCGGCCTTCAGCTGCCGCGGGAAGTGCTCGAACGGCTGGTGCGCCGACAGCATGTCGTTGTACGACGAGACGATCGCGATGTTGGGCTTGACGAAGCTGCGCAGCGCCTTCTTGTCGGCCGGGCCGGACGCGGCGAAGCCGTGCGCGAGGTTCGCGCAGGCCAGCTTGCCGCGCGCCGGGCCGCGGTCCCCCGCCGCCCGGATTCGGTCGAGGTAGATCGTGCGCTCGGGCTTGCTGCGCTCGATGATGCGTTCGGTGACGGCGGCGAGGATGGGGTGCACGTCGGCCGTCGGTGTGGGTGCGTCGGTCATGCGGTGACTCCTTCGTGCCAGGCGCGGCCGTCGCGCTCGATCAGGGTGGTCGCGTCGGTGGGCCCGTTGGTGCCGGCCGGGTAGCGGCGCGGGGCGCGCTCGGACTTCTCCCAGCCGACGAGGATCTGCTCGACCCACTCCCAGGCGGCCTCGACCTCGTCGCGGCGCATGAACAGGGTCGGGTTACCCCGGACCACGTCCATCAGCAGCCGCTCGTAGGCGTCGGGCGACGGACGCTTGAACGTTTCGATGTAGTTGAGGTCCAACGACACCGGCTTGAGCCGGATACCGCCGGGGCCGGGTTCCTTCGCCGTCATGTGCAGCCGCATGCCCTCGTGGGGCTGCAACTGGATCACCAGGCGGTTGGGTTCGCTGTGGCCCTCGCTGCCGGGGAACATGGGGTGCGGGACGGGCTTGAACTGCACCACGATCTCCGAGCAGCGCCGGTCCATGCGCTTGCCGGTGCGCAGGTAGAACGGCACGCCGGCCCAACGCCAGTTCTGGATCTCGGCCTTGACCGCGATGAACGTCTCGGTAGTGCTCTCCGGGTTCTCGACGTCCTCCTGGTATCCGGGGACCGCGATCCCGTCGGCCAGACCGGGGCCGTACTGGCCTGCGACGGTGCAGCGTTCGACGTCCTGTGGGCTCATCGGCTTGAGGGCCTGAAGGACCTTGAGCTTCTCGTCTCGCACGGTCTCGCGGTCGACGTAGGTGGGCGGTTCCATCGCGACGAGGCAGAGCATCTGCAGGAGGTGGTTCTGCAGCATGTCGCGCAGAGCACCCGCCGACTCGTAGTAGCCGCCGCGACTGCCGACTCCGAGCGACTCGGCGACGTTGATCTGCACGTGGTCGATGGACGAGGAGTTCCACAGCGGCTCGAGGAACGTGTTGGCGAATCGCGTGACCAGAAGGTTCTGGACGCTTTCCTTGCCGAGGTAGTGGTCGATGCGGAAGATCTGCGATTCCTCGAACACGGCGCCGACCGCGTCGTTGACGGCGCGGGCCGAGGCGAGGTCGTGTCCGATCGGCTTCTCCAGCACGACGCGGGACTGCGCGTCGGCGAGACCGTTCAGGGCGAGGTTCTCACAGATCGGCCCGAACAGCCCGGGAGCGCAGGCCAGGTAGAAGACCCGAATCGAACCTTCCCTGGCGGCGAGACACTCGCTCAGGCCCGCCCAGTTCTCGGGGTCCCCGGCGTCGACGGAGACGTATTCGAGGCGATTGAGAAATCGCTCACAGGTGTCCGAATCCAGCTGATCGCCGGACACGAACCGGGCGAGTTCGCCTCGCACCTTGTCGCGGTAGCCGTCGGTGTCGAGACCGGCTCGTGAGGCACCGATCACGCGGGTTTCGGCGGGCAGCTGGCCGTCCCGATCGCGCAGGTAGAGCGCGGGAAGCAGCTTACGAACCGCCAGGTCGCCGGTTCCGCCGAACACGACGAAATCGCACGGTTCCACGGTGGTCGCTGGTGACATGTCATCTCCCTCTGAAAGCCGGATGTGTGGGCCGTCACAGACGACAGTAGGCGACCTTTGGCTTTTGATCAATACAGACTTAAGTATTTCTGCGAACAAAGATCCGGGGCTTACGTTGTCAGACGCGTGTCCGGTTGGTTGAATGGCCTTCATGCGGACGCCTCGCTCGACGACCTCCCCGGCGACGGGTGGCGACGTCTTCGCCCTCATTCGCGCAGGGCAAGCAACGACGCGTACCGAGATCGGCACCCTCACCGGCCTCTCCCGCACCGCTGTCGCGGCCCGGGTGTCTTCGCTGCAGGCCTCGGGGCTCGTCGTCGAACGCGAGGAGGGCGTCTCCACCGGCGGTCGGCCGCCGGTCAAGCTCTCGTTTCACGTACAGGCCGGTGTCGTGCTGTCGGCAGCCATCGGCCGGAGCCGCACCCAGCTGGCCATCTGCGACCTCGCCGGCGACGTCATCGTCGCCGAGGACGTGGAGCAGGAGATCGGCACCAGCCCGGCCGAGCTGATGCCCGTCATCGCGCAACGCCTCATCGCGCTGCGCGAGAGTCTGGGCGAGACCGCGGGACGGACGGTCGGGATCGGGATCAGCCTCCCCGGAACCGTCGACACCGAACGCGGGTGCAGCCTGAACTCCCCCATGATGTCGGGCTGGGACGGCGTCCCCCTCCAGCCGTTCCTCGCCGACGTCACCGACGCGCCCGTCTTCGTCGACAACGACGCCAACGTCATGGTGCTGGCGGAGCGGCGCGGAGAACGCCGCGACTTCGCCGACATGCTGCTCATCAAGGCGTCGACCGGACTGGGCGCCGGACTCGTGTCCGGTGGTGTGCTCCAGCGTGGCGCCCTCGGCGCGGCGGGCGAAATCGGGCACACGAAAACCGCAGCGGCACAAGGTGTGGTGTGCCGCTGCGGTGATGTGGGTTGTATCGAGGCCGTGGCCGGCGGGTGGGCGCTGGTCCGCAATCTGCAGGAGCAGGGACGCGAAGTCACCCACATTCGCGACGTCATCACCCTCGCCCTGGCCGGGGACGCCGAGGCCCGGCGGATGATCCGTGAGAGCGGGCGGCAGATCGGCGAGGTCCTGTCGGGCGCGATCAACCTCCTCAACCCGGAGGTCGTGATCGTCGGCGGCGACATGGCGCAGGCCTACGACACGTTCGTCGCGGGGCTACGCGAAACCCTCTACGGCAACGCCATCGCCGTTGCCACCCAACAGCTTCAGATCCTCCCCTGGACGCACGGGGAACTGTCGGGAGTCGTCGGCAGTGCCACCATGGCACTCGACCACGTCCTCAGCGTGCGCGCGGTGGACCAGCTGCTGGCAGGCGCTCCGCGCCCGTGAGCGGTTGACGAGTCCAGAGACTCGCTGACCACGCACGGGCCCGGAGGGCCTACTTGACGTCGGAACCGTGCTTGGTGAGCGGCATGATCTCGATGTTCATGTACGGGAACAGTGGAAGGTTCCACAGGATCTCGTGCAGTTCGTCGGCCGACTCGACGTCGAAGATGCTGATGTTGCTGTACTGCCCGACGATCCGCCAGATCTGGGGCCACTTGCCGGAGCGTTGGAGCTCTTGCGAGTACGCCTTCTCCTTGGCGATGGTCTCGTCCCGCACCTTCGGGTCGAGGTCACGGGGAATGGCGACGTCCATGCGGACGTGAAAGAGTGCCATCGGGTGGTGTGCTCCTTAGTTCCTGGTCCAGGTCTTGACTGCGTCCATGTTGAGCTCGACTCCGAGGCCTGGCCCCTCGGGCAGGAACACCTGGCCGTCGCCGTAGCGGATCGGTTCCTGCAGCAACTCCTCGCTGAACAGCAGCGGTCCGAACAGTTCGGTGCCGAAGTCGATGCCGGGTTCCGCGCACGCGAAGTGGATGGACGCCGCGGTCCCGATCGGGCCTTCGATGGACGTGGCTCCGTGGCAGGCGATTCCGGCCGCCTTGGCGATCGCGACCACCTCGCGGCTCTTCTGCAGGCCGCCGCATTTGGTGGTCTTGAGGGCGATGACGTCCGCGGCGCCGCGGCGTGCGACCTCGAGGGCGTCGTGCGGAGTCTGCACGCTCTCATCCGCCATCACCGGTACGGGGACGAGGCGGTTGAGCTCCGCGAGGACCTCGAGCTGCTCACCGGGCGTGGGCTGCTCGATCAGTTCGACGCCGCCTTCGACGAGGCGGGGCACGTACTTCAGCGCGGTGAGCCTGTCCCAGCGGGCGTTGACGTCGATGCGGACGCCGGCCTTGCCCTGCAGCGCCTGCGCGATCTGGACCACCCGGGCAGTGTCGACAGCGGGATCGAGCGCACCCATCTTCAGTTTGAAACTGAAGTGCCGCTTCGACTCGACGAGACCGAGGGCCTCTTCGATGATCTCCTCGGCGGGTGCGGCGCCGAGGGCCCACGTGACGTCGACACTCTTTCGGAAGGCGCCGCCGAGCAGCGTGTGCACGGGCACACCCAGGCTGCGGGCCCAGGCGTCGTGCAACGCGACGTCGACGGCGGCCTTCGCGAAACGTGCATTGGCGACGACTCGTTCGATGTCCGGCATGATGCCGGTGATCTCGTCGACACCACGCCCCAGCAGCACCGGGACGATGTACCGCTCGACGATCGCCTGCATCGTCTCCACCGATTCGCCGCCCCACCACGGGCCGCCGGGGACGACGCCCTCGCCGTAGCCGGTCACGCCGCCCGCGGTCGTGACGGCGACGAGCAGCAGCGGCTGCGCCGTCATCGACGTGGTGGCGAACTTGTGGGGACGCACCAACGGCACATCGAGGATCGTCGTTTCGACGGAGACGATCGACAGGTCGGTCATCGGATCACTTTCTCTACGGGTGGAACGGGTCACGCGGGGTCGAGCACGAAGTTGTAGGTGACGTAGTTCTTGCCGTCGTCACCGGTCTTCGGGTCGAGGATGAGTTCCGGCTTGGTCGCCGACGCGACGTCGCTGTCGATCCACTCGCCACCCTTGAAGTACAGCTGCGTGGTCACCGACTCCTTGCCCGGCGCCGACACGATGAGGTGCAGGTGCGCGGGACGCCACGGGTGACCGTTCTGCGCCTCGATGAACTGACCGGTCGGGCCGTCGGTCGGGATCTGGTAGGGCGCCGGCTGGATCGTGGTGATCTCGTAGCGGCCCTCCCCGTCGGCGATGATGGTGCCGCGCAGGTTCCACTCGGGCAGGTGCGGGGCGAACTGCGAGTAGTAGCCGTCGTTGTCGGCGTGCCACAGTTCGACCTTCGCGCCGGCGAGGCCGTTGCCGTCGAGATCGGTGACCTGGCCGGAGAAGACGAGCGGGGTGATCTTCTCGTCCTCTTCCCGCATCGGCAGGGTGCACTTCGACGGCAGCTCGGGCGAGTTCTCGATGTAGTACGGGCCCTCGATGCTGCCCTTGGTGCCCTTGCGGCTGCGGGCGAGGACTTCTTCGACCGAGTGCTCGATGAACACGTCGAGGAACAGCGGCCATTCGCCGCCCTCGCCCACGTCGATGAGCCACTGCTTGAACACGCGGTACTCGGGGTAGGTGATGCCGTGCTTCAGGATCACGTCGTTGAGTGCGCCGAGTGCGTCCTTGGCGATGGCCGCGAGCCGCTCCGGCGAGGTGTCGGCGGTGACGCGCTCGGCCCTGAACTTGTCGGTGGCGGCGGAGCCGGATCCGGCGGCGGTGGGGCTCTCGGTGGTGGTCATCTGTTTCTCCTTGGGCTGGGAGGGAGCGGAATGGGCTGATATCGAGTTTTGGGCGACGCGGTGGGTGTTCACGCACCGAGGGTCTTGCATTCTGTACGCTCTGCGTACTATCATCACGCTGTGCGTACACCACTACTGTGCGCGCAGTCACATTGAAATGTCAACCCCGAGTCCGAATACGTACACGAATCGCTGGTGGAGGCCGCAATGACCGAGAGCGATCGCGATTACATCCAGAGCATCGAGCGCGGCTTCGCAGTGCTCCTCGCGTTCGACGCGCAGCGTCCGAACCCGACGCTCGCCGAACTCGCCACAGAAGCGGGATTGTCGCGCCCCGCCGTCCGCCGGATCCTGCTCACCCTGCAGAAGCTGGGGTACGTCGCCGGCTCGGGAGGCCGATGGTCGCTCACCCCTCGCGTACTGAGCATCGGACAGCACTACTCGGAGTCGCACGCACTGATCGAGGCCGCGATGCCCCGGCTGCTGGAGGTGGCCGAGAAGACCCAGGAGTCCGCGTCGCTCGGCGTGCTCGACGGCGCCGACGTGGTCTACGCGGCGCGCGTTCCCGTCCGGCGGATCATGAGCATCAACGTCTCCGTCGGCACCCGCGTCCCCGCGTACGCCACCTCCATGGGTCGGGCGCTCCTGGCCTGGGCTCCCGCCGACGTGGTCGAGCGGGTGGTCGCCGAGTCCACGTTCGAGAAACTCGGGCCCGAAACCATCGGCACTGCAGCCGAATTCGAACGGGAACTCGCCAGGGTCCGCGAGCAGGGGTTCGCCCTGACGTCCGAGGAGCTGGAGAAGGGCCTGATCTCGCTGGCCGCCCCCGTCCGCGATGCCGGCGGCACAGTGGTCGGCGTGGTCGCGTGCTCCACGTCGTCCGCGCGGAACACTCCGGCACAGTTCCGGGAACAGGCGGTTCCGTGCGTCCTCGCCGCCGCGGCCGCCCTGAGCACGGACATGGGCTTCGCCGGCTGACGGCATCACGTCGGTCAGATCGGGTCGAGCACGAAGTCGCAGGAGACCTCTCCGCCGACCCCGGCGTCGACGAGCGACTCGACGGCGGACGCGTCCACTTCTCGCGATGCGCCGGGTGTCGGCACCAGGCGCGTCTCGAGCGGCCGGAAGCCACGCGCATGCACGACGACGTTGACGTGACCGACATCGGCTTCGCCTCGGGCGCTCGAGAATTCGCACGGCGCCGGCTGCACGGTCGAGATGTCGAAGCGGCCCCCGGCGCATGTGACGACGATGCCGCGCAGGTTGTTGCGCAAAATCTCGACGGAGTACCCGGAGTAGCAGCCGTCGGCGTCCGCGTGCCAGATCTCGAGTTCCGCCCCCGACAAAGGTTCGCCGGCGCGTGAGCGCACGACCCCCGCGATGCGGAGCGGAGTCCCCGGTTCGCCGGGGAGTGCCGCAAGGTTCGCCCTCCACGGCAGCACTCGCTGCGCGGGGAGGTAGAACTCCCGGTCGACGTGGTCGAGGCAGGCCTGGTCCACGTGAGGTGCGGTCGTCGTCGACGTCGAGGTCATCACCTGATCCGATCACTCTCGTACGCTGTGCGTACGTTGAGAACGCTGTGCGGTCGATGTCGAGTGTGCGCGTGGTCACACAGTTCGTCAACCTCCGGTCCGTTCACATCGCGGACGGGTCGGTCCGGTGCATCTGTGGGATAATTTCCCCGCCACCGGCGGACAACGACGTTTCGCCGTCCCCGGTTCGCGCCCTCGTGCCGGCCACGTCGAATTCCCGAGGATCACATCGATGACCACGCCTCCCCGCAGCATCACCCTCCGCTTCCTGGCCGCACCCACCGAGGTGGCGACGCTCGGAGGGGCCGTCCAAGGGGGCCGGATCCTCGAATGGATCGACAAGGCCGCCTACGCCTGCGCGGTCGGCTGGAGCGGGAGCTATTGCGTCACCGCCTACGTGGGAAACATCAAGTTCACCCGGTCCATCGAGTCGGGTCACCTCGTCGAGGTCGAAGCCCGGCTCGTCCACACCGGGCGCTCGAGCATGCACATCCAGTGCACCGTGTCCTCGGCCGACCCGCGCACCGGACAGTTCACCGAGGCCAGCAACTGCCTGATCATCTTCGTCGCCGTCGACGATTCCGGTAAGCCGACCAGTGTGCCGCCGTGGCAGCCCGTCACCGCCACCGACCGCGCCGAGTCCGAAGAGGCGGTCATGCGGATCGGCCTGCGGGCCGACATCGAAGAGGCGATGAGCAAGCAGAACTACACCGACGCGGGCACCGCACCGGAATCGCTCACCCGCTTCCTCGCCGCGCCCACCGACGTCAACTGGGGCGGCAAGACGCACGGCGGAACCGTGATGCGCTGGATCGACGAGGCCGCCTACCTGTGCGGCACGTCGTGGAACGGCACGCCGTGCGTGTCCGTGTACGCCGGCGGGGTGCGCTTCTACCGCCCCATCCAGATCGGTCACGTCGTCGAGGTCGACGCCCGCCTGCTGCACACCGGCGCGCAGACCATGCACATCTCGGTGCACGTGCGATCCGGCGACCCGCGCACCCGGGAAATGAACCTCACCACCCACTGCCTCACCGTCGTCGCCGCCGTCGACGAGGACGGCGCGGCAACGGCAGTGCAGCAGTGGGTGCCGCAGTCCGACGAGGACCGCAAGCTGGAGGCGCACGCCCGCGAACTCATCGCCCTCCGCGACCGGGCGCGAATCGGCGCCCTGGCGTAATCCGCCCGAGTAGCGTCACGGGAAACGGTCTACCCGCGGAAGGAGCGGGGGGATGCCTGGGAACCGTCCACTCGACGTGCAGTTGTCCCGGCGGCGTGTGCTGCAGTGGGGAGCCGGAGCTGCACTCCTCGGGCTCAGCGGGGCCTGCGCCCGCAGCGACGACGCCGAGGGCGCGATCGGACCCGACTCTCCTGAGGTGCGCGCGTTCGCCGAGGCCGAGTCCCGGCGATTTCCCGGCGGGAGGCCGGTCGCGTACGAGCTCTCCGCGACACAGTCCGACGTCGACATCGCAGGCACGCGCACTGCTGCGTGGCTGTACAACACGCAACTGCCGGGCCCGATCCTGCGGGCGAAAGTCGGGGACAGGGTCCAGGTGCGGTTTCGCAACCAGCTTCCGGATTCCGCCACCGTGCACTGGCACGGGCTGGCCATCCGCAACGACATGGACGGGGTCCCGGATGTCACGCAGGCTCCGATACCGGCGGACACAGAGTTCGTCTACGACTTCATCCCGCCCGACCCGGGCACGTACTGGTACCACACGCACGGCGATCTCCAGCGCGGCCGAGGGCTGTACGGGGCTCTGATCATCGACGATCCCGGGGCTCCCGCGAACTACGACGCCGAGTTCGTCGTCGTGCTCTCCGACTGGTTGACCGACCGCACGCCGTCGCAGGTCTTCGACGAACTCCGCGGTGGGCGGATGACGTCCATGCCCGTGATGACGTCGCGCGTGCTCGGCGGTGACTCCGGCGACGTCCGGTACCCGGTGTACCTGCTGAACGGGAAACCACCCGGCGATCCGACCTTCTTCACCGCACGACCGGGGCAGCGCGCCCGCATCCGGCTGATCAACGCGGGCGACGACACCGCGTTCCGGGTCGCGTTGGGTGGCCACCGGCTGACCGTCACGGACACGGACGGTTTCCCCGTCGAACCGGTCGACACCGACTCGGTGCTGATCGGCATGGGCGAGCGGTACGACGCCGTCGTCACCCTTCGGGACGGAGTGTTCCCGCTGGTCGCGGTCGCCGAGGGGAAGGGCGCGCGGGCATTCGCGGTGGTGCGCACCGGCGGCGGCGCGGCCCCCGACCCCGCCGTGGCGCCCCGTGAGCTGGGCCCTCCCCCGCTCACCGTGGTCGGCCTGCGGGCCACCGACGCCGTCCGGTTGCCCGTCGTCGACCCGGGTGTCACCCTGGAGGCGTCGCTCGGCGGCGACATGATGCGGTACGTGTGGACGGTGAACGGTAAGGCCTACCCCGACCACACCCCGCTGACCGTCCACCGGGACCAGCGAGTGCGGCTGGTCTACACGAACCCCACGATGATGTTCCACCCCATGCACCTGCACGGGCACACGTTCGCCGTCGCCCGGTCGGACGGCTCCGGACCGCGGAAGGACACCGTGATCGTGCTCCCCGGGCAGACCGTCGCCGCCGACATCGACACGACCAACCCTGGTCAGTGGATCACACACTGCCACAACGACTATCACCTTGCCGCCGGGATGGCGACGATCTTCTCCTATGTGAGCTGACGCCGGACCGTCAGCCCCGGAGCGCTTCGGAGGGCGCCACGCCGTACTTCCGGCGGTACGCCGCCGCGAACCGGCCGGTGTGGGTGAAACCCCAGCGCATCGCGACCTCGGCGACCGTCGACGCACCGTCCGCGCGCAGCAGGTCGTCGTGGACACGTTCGAGCCGAACGTCCAGCAGGTAGTCGCGGGGGCTCACCCCGACGTACTCCTGGAATCCCTCCTGCAGGCGGCGGACCCCGACACCCGCGATCTCGGCCATCTCGGCCGCCGTCCACGCCCGTGCGGGATCGGCGTGGATCTCGTCGATGACGCGCTTGACGATGCGCGGCCGGGTACCGGCACCGGCCGTCTCGTCGTCCGGGATCGCTGCCAGGACCAGTGCCGTGGTGACCGCCCCCGACAGTTGCTCGGCGACGAGGGGGTTCGTGTAGATGCCGTCCGACCGCAGCATCTGGTCGAGCAGCGACCGCACGAGAGCCAGCCAGCTGGCACCGTTCTCGCTGGTCAGATCCAACTGCGGGGGCAGTCGCAGTCCCGGCCGCGCCAGGATCCGCGCCATCTCACGGTGCAGGTAGTCACGGTCGACGCGCACGCCGATGATGGAGCAGTCCCTGCTCCAGTCGGTGATGAGCGTCGTCGTGTCGGGCGGGCATATCGTTCCCGCCCCGGGCACGGACGACACCTCGTGCTTGCCGGTCACCGATTCCAGATGCCCCGACAGCGGCACGTTGATCGCATACGCGCCGGGGTGGTCCGACTGGATCGACACGTCCGCGCCCCAGCCGATGTGGGTGATCTTCACAGGCCCGAGTTCCACCGCCTCCGCGACGGTGTTGCGCGCGTTCGACCTGTTCAGCGGGGTCAGCCGATGGGGGAAGTACACGTCCGACACCACGTGCGACGCTTCGTCCCAATCTTCGGGGCGAATCAGCTTGGACGCGGGCTGCATGGCACCAGTGTGACTACGGACACCTTCGATTGCAATTTTCGGCGTGATCCAAGTCACCGCGCAAAGCGGATCACCTCCGCGCTCGGCGGATCGACGCGCCGTTCCCACGGTCGTACTTTCGTCCGTACCTCATCAGCGCCCCGGACAGGAAGGGAGGCTCCGACCATGGAGCAACGCGAACTCCGGAACATTTTCGGGCAGTTTGCCAGCGGAGTCACGGTCATCACGTGCGCCAACTCCGAGGGCCTGCCGCACGGAGCGACGGTCACCGCCTTCACCGCTGTCTCGATCGAGCCGAGACTGTGCCAGATCACCCTGACCCGAAAGTCCAAGGCCTGCAACTACTTGAGCAAGGCGCCGTTCGCCGTCAACATTCTCGCCGCCGACCAGGTGGACACCGCGATGCATTTCGCCGGGCGACCGCAGAACCCCGAACCCGTGTGGGCCGACGGGCCGACCGCCCCCATCATCTGCGGTGCCGCCGCCACGTTGTCGTGCCGGCCGTGGGCCGAGTACGACGGCGGCGATCACATCATCTTCATCGGTGAGATCGTCGCGGCCGAATCCAGCGGCAAGGACCCGCTGCTGTTCTACCGGAGCACTTTCCACGACCTCGGCTCACCGTCCGCGTCGGCCGCCTGGAACGGATCGATGGACGATCCGAACAACGGCTGGTTCGACTCCACCACCTCCTTCACCCCATTCCATCTTCAGCCCGTCAACTGACCGCCGAATCCGAAAGGACATTCCATGACCACCACCGAAAGCGCTCCCGAGACCGCGCTCGACCCGACGAAGGTCAACCCGGCCGCAGACTGCGAAGCCAACCGCACCACCAACTTCGCATCGCGCCCGATGACCGGTGACGAGTACATCGAGTCGCTACGCGACGACCGTGAAATCTGGTTGCACGGCGAGCGTGTCGAGGACGTCACCACGCATCCGGCGTTCCGCAACCCCATCCGGATGACCGCACGCCTCTACGACTCGATGCATACCGGCGAACACGTCGACAAGGTCACCACCCCCACCGACACCGGCAACGGCGGCGTCACGATGCCGTTCTTCAAGGCACCCACCTCCTCGGACGACCTGCTGAAGGAACGCGACGCCATCGCCACCTGGGC
>NZ_LTCZ01000448.1:0-32212 GCF_001583455.1 Rhodococcus sp. LB1
GCGCTGAGTTTGCGCAGCGCGTCGCTGGGGTTGGCCCAGTTCTTGTCGTAGTTGTCGGCGACTTCTTTGGCGGAGAGGTGCGGGAACGACAGGATGCGTTCGACGGCGTCACTGAGCACCGTCTTCTCGTCGAGGATGTCGTCCGATTCGATGAGCTCGAGGATCGGGTCGTCTCGATCGATCCGTCCGGCCAGCATGATGTGGGTGACCCTGTCGGCGACCAGCCGCATGCTCGGCCTCTTGTACAGCTCGGCGCGCATGCGGGCGATGAACTCGTGGTCGCTCACGCCGCTGCGCTGTTGCGGATCGGCCTCGTAGCCCGAGGCTGCGGTCTTGTGCGCCATGTCCCCTCCTCGATGCCCGAGCAGATACTCCTTCTATATAGAAGTCTACCGTAGATTTGCGCTCGAGGGCAGGGCCCGGAAAGGGGGCCCGATGTCATAGCCCGCCGAACCGGCCCGTACCTGGGCCGCTGCCGGCAGACGCCGGTCGTGCGCGCTGTGCGCGCCATGCGCCCGGGTCTGTGCGACAAGTATGTGACCAGCAGGAACGATGCGCCACGGTGCAAGGCGAATCCAACGGACGGGAGCGTCGACGAGGACATCGAGTATGGGGGTGGGTCCCACGAACTGGGGCAGGTGCCTCGCTGATCGATGTCTCGGCGATCTCAACAGGGGCAAAGCCTGCATGAACCGCCGAGCGAAGGCTGGGGTGCCCTGCCGCTGACAATCCGCGGGGCCCGGATCCTCCGCAGGACCCGGGCCCGCCAAGCCTGGTCCCGGCAACACGTCCGAGCTCCCCGGCATACTCACACCACAACAACCCCAACCACACACCGGGAGACGGCACCGCCATGATCAGTTGGACCCTCACCATCGCCGCCGAAGACGCCGCGACCGCCCAGACCGGTGCCGCCCTCGACCTCCGCACCGCGGCCACCGAACTCATCGACGCCGCCAGAGCCTCCATCATCGAGTCCGACGCCGCACACCGGCCCGTCTATACGCTCACCCTCGACGGCGACTGGCTAACCTCGATCGTCACCGGCGACACTCCCACCGGCGCACCCGACCGGGACCTCGCCCTCGATCGGCTCGCCGACATCGAAAACGAACTCGTCGGCCGCGACCGCGTCGCCGACCCGAACTAACCGGCACCACGAGCCTTAGAGAGCATTCGGAAACTGGGTCATGTCCGTGCGAGGCGTCGGGTCATGAGGCCGATCATGGCGATGTGAATGACGGCCTCGTGGTGGTCGGGTCGGTTCTCGTAAGCGCGGGCGCAACGGCGGTGCTTGTTGATCCAGGCAAACGTGCGCTCGACTACCCAAACCCGGGGCCGCACCTGGAATCCGCACGCGCCGGGGATCCGTCTGATGATCTCAACCTGCAGGGCGAGCACGCTTTTCGCCCAGCCGAGCAGTCTCCCCGGGTAGCCGCCGTCGCCCCAGACGAGCCGGACGGTGGAGAAGCCGCCCCGCAGTCCGGCCAGTAGCCGGTGCGCGGCGTCGCGATCCTGGATCGAGGCGGCGGTCACCATGACCGCGAGCAGTAGCCCGTTGACATAGACCGCAATGTGCCGCTTGACCCCATTCGTTCGCTTCCCGCCGTCCCATCCGCGACGGGATCCGGGCACCGTGTCGGCGGCGGGCACGGTCTGCGAGTCGACGATCGCCGCGGTCGGGCACCGGTCGCGTCCGGCACGCACGCGGAGCCGGTCGCGCAGCGCGTCGTGGATGCGCTGCCACACCCCGGCGCGGACCCAGCGGACGAAGATCCCGTACACCGTAGACGCCGGCGGGAACTCCACCGGCAGCTGCCGCCATGCGATCCCACCGCGAACCACGTAGAGAATCGCATCCAGAATCAGCCGTCGGCAATACTTTTCGGGTCTGCCGCCACGACCGGTGGTGTTGCCCGGCGGCGGCAGCATCGGTTCCAGCACCGCCCACTGCGCGTCGGTCAGTGACGAGGACGGATATACCGCACACCGATGCCCCGGCGAGCAGGGTGGGCACGCCGGACACGGCGCGATGGACGATGATGGCATGGTGGGCTCCTGGGTACGGTCAGCGACTGTTCATCCCTGACCCAACCAGGAGCCCACCTCTACACCACCAGCGCGCTCACGTGCACTGCCACGAGTTTCCGAATGCTCTCTCAGAACGAGCAAACGCTCCTCGGTCATGTCGCGGATGGCGTACTTCGGCCCCTCTCGGCCGATACCGCTGTCCTTGAGCCCCGCACGGCATCTGATCCGCCCGCCCGCCCCCTCGAGGTGCCGTTCACGATGACTCCGCCGGTGCGGATACTCGTGGCCATAGGCTCATCCGGAAGGCTTCGCCCTTGAGGATGGGTGTTCAGGAGCAGTCCAGCACCACTTTGCCAGTGGCGTGTGTCGACAGGATTCTCTCGTGTGCCGCAGTGGCTTCCTGCAGCGGAAAGATCGCCCCGACTACGGGATGGAGCACTCCCCGCGCAAGATAGTCGGAGACGGCCGATATCGCCTCACTAGCCGCTGCCTCGGACGTGTTCCATACCGCCATGCCCCTGATATCCGCTTCGGCGATCATGGTCAATCGTGGGGTGAACTCGATCACCCCACGGCTTCCTACGATGACGACTCGGCCGTACTTGGCAAGGATCTTCAGGTCGGCTTCGAGGTTGGCGTCGGCGAGCATTTCGATTACCAGATCGGCTCCCTGGCCGTGGGTGAGATCGGTGACCCTATCCAGTTAGTTGGGTGCGGAGTGGTCCAGGACGTAGTGGGCACCGTTGTCAAGGACAAGTCGGCGTCCCTCCGCCGTCCCGGCCGTCCCGATGACTGTCAATCCCTCGGCTGCCGCCATCTGTACCGCAGGAAGTCCCACACCGCCGCTGGCCCCGTGGATCAGAACGGTCTCCCCGTGCCGCGCACCGCCTCGTTGGAACAGTGCCCGATAGGCGGCGATACATGGTACGCCGATTGCTGCTCCCTGCTCGAACGACAGGTGGTTGGGTAACGCGCGAACAGTGTGCGCCTGACATACCATCAGCTCGGCGTATGCCCCCGAATGGGCGGAGTCGAGAGCAGCCACGAAGACTCGGTCACCGGCGGTCAGGGAATCGACGTCGCAACCGACGGATTGCACAACTCCTCCGCAGTCGAACCCCGGGGTGTACGGCAAATCGGGCTGACTGAATGCGTATGTGCCACTGCGAATATAGGTGTCTGCCGGATTGACCCCCGCGGCATGAACCCGGATCACCACTTGCCCCGGGCCTGGGCGGGGGTCGGGGGCTGGGCCGTATCGCAGGACGTCGGGGCCGCCGAATCGCGTTACCTCAATTTTGTGCACGTTGCTCCTCGATCGCCAATCGGACAGTGTTGGAGGGGTGGGTTAATCTGTGAGCGTAGGTAACCCGCGTGCGAAGCTGCGGCAACAGGACTTATGCGGGTTGTGACATGACCCGCCAGCAGTGAATGCGTATGACTGTCGGGATCCGGTATATCCGCTTGCGAAGCATTTCCATCAGGCGGGAATCCCCTGTGCACACGAATTCTATTGACCAGGACGTATCAGCGTTGGGGAAGGCCCGAAATTGAAGTGGCTCGGCTCCTTTGAGTCGAATTTCGTTGGCTACACGAATGACCCCGGTAAAACCTTCGGACACGGTGATGCGGTGTCCGAAGAGGGTGGGGTTGGTGTCCCGTGCGGTCGTGTTGAGGTGGTGGAGTTCAATCATGAAGACCTCTAGTGGATGATTCCGGGTGGGTCACCACAAGGAATCGATGTTTCTTGACTCGGGGGTGTCGAATCGACAGTGAAGGTGATTTGGTTTGCCGGCGAACGCAAGGTGACGGGTGGGTGTGGACGTACGGTGCGACGTCGGCGGTGGCGGGGCCTCGCGGATCAGTTCGCCGACGCCGGGCCGATCCGGCCACAATGAGGTCGTACGAATTTGTCACTTCGGATCCTTCTGGGTCACTTATTCGCTGGCGGAGGGGTGGGAAGTCGGTGAGCGGAATTGATAGACGGCGTTGGTGGGGTGCACCGGCCAGATGTCGACTGCGCCGTCGAAGTGCGAGACCATCCAGCACACGCGGGTGCGGGAGGGAACGACCATGGTGATCTGGACCCACGGTGAGGTAGGTGCCGGTCCGCGGGGTACCAGGCGTACCTGCATGCCGACCCTCGAGTGCGCGGAGGGCTTGCCGGAGCGCTTCGCGGTGTTGGTGGGTGCGACCATCTGGGTTTCTCCGCGTGTCATCCGAAGGCGATGAGGTTGAGGGGGTCTTCGAGGATGCGGGAGAGGTCGTAGAGCAACTGGGATCCCTGCTGGCCGTCGACGAGGCGGTGGTCGAAGGACAGGCCGAGGGTGGTGATGGAGCGGATGGTGATGGCGTCGTCGATCACCCACGGTTGTTTGCGGACGGCACCGAAACACAGGATGGCCGCTTCGCCGGGGTTGAGTATCGGGGTGCCGGTGTCGACACCGAAGACACCGACGTTGGTGATGGTGATGGTGCCGCCGGACAGGTCGGCGGGCGAACTCTTGCCCTCCCTCACGGTCGCAGTCAGTTGTTCGAGGGCGGCCGCCAGCTCCTGCAGGCTCATATGGTTGGCGTCCTTGATGTTCGGGACGACCAATCCGCGGGGGGTGGCGGCGGCGATGCCGAGGTTCACGTATTTCTTCAGGACGATCTCGTCGGCAGCGTCGTCCCAGGCGGAGTTCAGTGAGGGGTTGCGCCGAAGCGCCACGATCAGGGCGCGGGCCACCAGAGTCAACGGTGTGAGTTTGACGCCGTCGAATGCGGGGCTGGCTTTGAGCCGGGCCAGGAGCTCCATCGTCGCCGTCATGTCGACGGTGATGAACTCGGTGACGTGAGGGGCGGTGAAGGCGCTGCGCACCATCGCTTGGGCGGTGTGCTTGCGCACGCCGCGGACCGGGATTCGCTCCTCGCGCGAGGTGTCGGATGCCGGCGCGGACGGCGCCGCGGTCCCCGCAGCGGCAGTGTCGGCTGGAGATTCGGTGCTCTGTTCGTGGCGCAGAACGTCGCCGCGGGTGATGCGGCCGTTGGGGCCGGTACCTACCAGCTCGTGGAGCTCGATCCCTTTGTCCTTGGCGATTTTACGCACCAGGGGTGTGGTGCGTACCGGTGCCGCGGTGGGGGCAGGTGGGGTCGGGGTAGAGTCGCACCCGCTCACTTCGGTGTTGCGTTTGCGGCGTCGTTGGGTGGAGCGGTCCGATGGCCCGTATCCGACCAGGACAGAGGGACGTGATGTCTCGGGCTCCGGAGCCGGATCCGCCCGGTCCAGGCCGGAGTCGACGGCCAGAAGCGGCGAGCCGACCGGCACGGTCTGGCCTTCCTCGACGAGCAGAGCGATGACGGTGCCTGCGAACGGGGAGGGCAGTTCTACCAACGACTTCGCGGTCTCGATCTCGACGACGATGTCGTTGATGGCGACCGTGTCGCCGACGGCTTTGTGCCAGGTCACCACTTCGGCTTCGGTGAGGCCTTCGCCGACGTCGGGGAGGTGGAAGAGATTGCCCTGGGGGGTGGTCGTCGAATCAGGCAGGATGGAGGTACTCATAGCTGGGGTCACCACGCGAAGGATCGGTCGACGGCGTCGAGGACACGGTCGAGGTCGGGTAGGTACTGGTCTTCGTATTTGGCGGGGGGATAGGGAGTGTCGAATCCGCCGACGCGAAGAACGGGAGCCTCGAGGTGGTAGAAGCATGCTTCGGTGACCGAGGTGCCGATTTCGGCGCCGAGGCCGGCGAACATCGGTGCCTCGTGGACGACGACGCACCGACCGGTGCGGCGTACCGAGTCGGTGGTGGTGGCCATGTCCAGCGGGGACAGCGAGCGTAGATCGATCACCTCGAGTTCGCGGCCGTCCTCGGCGGCGGCGGCGGCCGCGGCGTCGAGGCAGGTCTGCACCATGCCGCCGTAGGTGAGCACGGTCAGATCCCGCCCGGGCCGCACGACGTGCGCCCGGTCCAGCGGAAGAGTTGGTTCACTCTTCGATACTTCGCCTTTCGACCAGTACCGGCGCTTGGGCTCGTAGAAGATGACCGGGTCTTCGCTGGTGACGGCCTGACGGAGCATCCAGTGCGCGTCCTGTGGGTTTGAGCAGCACACGACCCGGAGACCGGCGGTGTGGGCGAAGTAGGCCTCGTTGGATTCGCTGTGGTGCTCGACAGCTCCGATGCCGCCGCCGACCGGGATTCGGATGACGACCGGCACGGCGATGGTGCCACCGGAGCGGGCGCGAATCTTGGCCAGCTGGGAGACGATCTGATTGAACGCCGGGTAGACGAACCCGTCGAACTGAATTTCGCAGATCGGACGGTAGCCTCGGATGGCCAGGCCGATCGCGGTACCGATGAGGCTCGATTCGGCGAGGGGGCTGTCGATGACCCGTTGGTCGCCGAAGTCCTTCTGCAGTCCGTCGGTGACGCGGAAGACGCCTCCGAGTCCGCCGACGTCCTGACCCATGACCATGGTGCGCGGATCGTCCTCGAGCAGGTGTCGCAGGCCGGTGTTGAGTGCTTTCGAAAGAGTGAGTTCGGGCATGTTCTTCCCCTAGGGCGTCGGCGGAGCCGGGGTACGGCCGGGTCGGGCGGTGTCGCGTCGCGACCGCCGGTAATGGACGGAGGAGTCGACGTCAGTCGACGAAGGACGCGAGCAGGTCGCGGTACCGGTCACGTTGCTCGATGAGGTGGGGGCTCGGTTCGGTGAGGACGTTGTCGAACCAGCCGGTCATCTCGGGCTTGGGCAGGGCCAGGCACGCGGCCCTGGTCGCGTTACCCAGTGCGGCACATTCCTCGTCGAGGGCTTGGCGGTGTTCGTCGTCGATCCACCCTTCGCGGTCCAGCAACAACTCCATGCGGTGAATGGGATCGCGGTCACGCCAGTCGGCGACCTCGCCGGAGGTGCGGTAGCGGCCGGGGTCGTCGGACGTACTGTGCCCGGCCATGCGGTAGGTCATCGCCTCGATGAAGGCCGGCCCACCGCCGCTGCGAATCGTCTCTGCGGCGCGGGCGGTCACCGCGCGGACCGCCAGGACGTCGTTTCCGTCGACGAGGTGCGAATCCAATCCGAACCCCTGTGCGCGCTGGTGCAGCGGGGCGCGCATCTGGCGGTTTGTCGGGGTCGAGATCGCCCACTGGTTGTTCTGGCAGAAGAACAGCAGCGGGACATCGGTGGTGGCGGCCCAGTTGAAGGCTTCGCTTGCGTCGCCTTCACTGCTGGCTCCGTCGCCGAAGTAGGTGACGACGATTTCGTCCGTTCCATCGCGCTGGATGCCCATCGCGTAGCCGGTGGCGTGCGGCAACTGCGCGGCCAGGACCAAGGTGTTGATGTGGAACCGATATTGTTCGGCGTTCCACCCACTGTGCTGATTGCCGCGCCACTGCACGAGCAGTTCCGTCGGGGTGATGCCCCGCACCAGCGCGGCGGCGTGCTCGCGGTAGCTGGGAAAGACGTAATCGGTGCGCCGCAATGCGGTGATCGATCCCACCTGGGCGGCTTCTTGTCCGTGGACCTGGAGCCAGAGCCCGAGTTCGCCCTGCCGCTGCAGTGCGAGTGCCTCCTCGTCGAAGCGCCGTGCCAGTCGCATGTGGCGATACAGATCGCGGCACAGCTCGGCGGTCACGTCGAGGGGGTAGTCGGGATGTGGATGCAGATTTCCCTGCGGATCGAGTAGCTGAACGGCTTGCACGGGGCCTCCACCTCGTTGGCGCGTTGCCCAGCAGGCCGGGGATGTGGCGCGGTAACTGGGACGGTGTTGTTCTCCGTCGACGGGGTTGTGTCGGCGGTTCGGGCCGGCGCGGAGGGCGTCGCTGCCGCGGTGCCTTTCGGCTTCGGCGAATGTGATCGTTCTGCGTCCGACCTGTGCAAAAGGTACCACTGTGCGGAACTGCGTGCCAAGGGTGTGAACGATTTTGCTCCGTTCATGTTTCCGAGGGCTATTTTGACGTGGGGATTTGGTACTATCGTTCCGCAGCCTGGAACAGATTCTGTTTCATGCGATCGTCCACCAAGGAGTAGTTGTGAGCCAGAGCGATCGGCCAACGGCCAGTGTCTTGAGCACGTTCCGCGTTCTCGAGGAGGTCGCCCAGCGCCAACCCGTGGGAGTCTCCGAAATCGCCCGCAGCGCCGGCATGCCCAAGAGCACTGTCCAGCGTTGCCTGGCCACCCTGCACCACGCCGGATGGCTCCGGCTGGTCGATACCGACCGCGCCAAGTGGGGGGTGACGACCAAGCCGTTGAGTATCGGTTTGCGCGCGGCGGGGGAGGAGGGACTGCGTGAGGCGGCCGCGCAGTATCTCGAGGAACTGCGTGACCTGACGGACGAAACCGTCCACCTGACCGCACGCGACGGCGACCAGCTGATTATCCTGTCCCGCCGGGACTCGACGCAGGCAGTGCGCACCTACGTCGACGTCGGAGCCAAGGCGCCGCTGCACGCCACCTCCAGTGGCTTGGCGATCCTGGCGAATCTTCCCGAGGACGAGGTCGACCGGATCCTCGACAGTGGTCTCGAGCGGTTCACGCCGGACACCATCGTGTCCAAACGGGATCTGGTCCAGGAGATCGGCCGAGTCCGCGAGCAGGGATACGCAGTCAACCCCCGATCATGGTGGCGTCCCGAGGTCAGCGCCGTTGCCGCTGCAGTACTGACGGCGACGGGGCGGCCCGTGGCCGCCGTGGCGATTTCGATCCCCACCTCGCGCTTCGACCCGGAGCGCATCGCCTTCTACGCCACCTGCGCGACCGACGCCGCGAACAGGATCAGCAAAGCTCTCGAATCCTTCTGAGCGAGGCCGCACGCGGTCCGCTCCCGTCTGTGCACGGCCGCAACCCGTTTCGCGCAGGACTGTGCCGCGAAGGTCCGGTGATCATCGGACCTTCGCGGCATGTGGGCGGGTCAGAACGAGCGCGGCATCTTCAGCACGTGCTCGCTGATGTAGGACAGGATCAGGTTCGTCGAGATGGGTGCGACCTGGAACAGTCGTGTCTCCCGGAATTTTCGTTCGATGTCGTACTCGACGGCGAAGCCGTATCCGCCGTGGGTCTGTATGGCCGCGTTGGCGGCCTCCCATGACGCGTCGGCGGCCAGCATCTTGGCCATGTTCGCCTCGGCACCGCAGGGCTGGTGTGCATCGAACAGATCGGCTGCGCGCCAACGCATCAGATCGGCAGCCTCGACGTGGACATGGGAGCTGGCGATAGGAAACTGGATACCCTGGTTCTGCGCGATCGGCCGGTCGAAGACCACTCGTTCGGTGCCGTACTTGGCAGCGCGTTCGACGAACCAGCGCCCGTCGCCGATGCATTCGGAGGCGACGAGGATCCGTTCGGCGTTCATTCCGTCGAGCACGTACCGGAAACCGCGCCCCTCCTCGCCGATGAGGCTGCTGGCGGGAATGAAGGCGTCGTTGAAGAACACTTCGTTGGTCTCGTGGTTGACCATCGTGCGCAGGGGCCGCGCCTCGAAGCCCTCTATTTCACGCAGGTCGATCAGGAACAGCGACAGGCCGTCGGACTTGCGGGTGACCTGATCGAGCGGGGTGGTCCGGGCGAGGAGCAACATCAGGTCGGAGTGCTGCACGCGGGAGATGAACACCTTTTGCCCGTTGACCACATACCCGCCGTCGGTGCGCACAGCAGTGGTGCGCAGTCGGGTGGTGTCGGTTCCGGCGGTCGGCTCGGTGATGCCGAACGCCTGCAGGCGCAGCTCGCCGGCCGCGATGGACGGCAGGTACCGCTGCTTCTGCTCCTCGCTGCCGTGGCGGAGCAGTGAGCCCATCGTGTAGAGCTGCGCGTGGGCTGCGGCGCCGTTGCCGCCGTTGGCGTTGATGGTCTCAAGGATCACGGTGGCATCGCCCAGGCCCAGACCTAAACCGCCGTATTCCTCGGGCACCAGCGCGCCCAGGCATCCGGTCTCGGTGAGCGCTGCGACGAATGCCTCCGGGTAGCTGTGCGTTTCCTCGAGCTCGCGCCAGTAGCTGTCCGGGTACCGGTCACAGACTTGCTTGACCAGTCCGCGCAGGTCTTTGCGTACTTCGGTGCGTTCGTCGGCCAGGCTGATCGTCATGGTCAGTTCTCCTCGTGGTGCGGGCCGAAGCCGCGCTTGTAAACCAGTAGCGTGCGGGTGAATTCGATGACGACGTCACCGGTCTGCTTGTATCCGGTGGTACGGACTGTGACGATGCCGAGGTTCGGTCGCGAGTTCGACTCTCGAACGGCCTCGACGCTCGACCGCGAACGGATGGTGTCATCTTCGAAAACGGGGTTGGGCAGGGTGATCTCTCCCCATCCCAGGTTGGCGAAGACGTTCTGGGACACGTCGGTGACGCTCTGGCCGCAGACCAGCGCCAGGGTGAAGGTCGAGTTCATCAGCGGCTTGCCGAACTCGGTGCGGCGGGCGTACTCGTGATCGAAGTGCAGCGGTGCCGTGTTCTGGGTCAGCAGGGTGAACCAGATGTTGTCGGTGGTGGTCACCGTGCGTCCCAGGGGGTGTTCGAACACGTCCCCCACGATGAAGTCTTCGAAGAAGCGGCCACGCCAGCCGGTATGTGTCGTCATGAGAATGTCTCCTCGCTGATGAGTTGAAGTTCGGCCAGTACGGCGGCGGTGTGTTCACCGCAGGCTGGGACCGCACCGCCGACGGCGCAGCGTCCGCCGGGCGTTGCGGTGGGGCGGAGGGTGGAGACCACCGCCCCGGGGATCTCGGTGGACAACCACCGTGATTCGGCGGTGAGTTCGGGGTGGGTCGACATCGCATCGAGCGTGTTGAGGCGCGACCAGGCAATCTGTGCGGTGTCGAGGCGCTCGAGTAGGTCAGCAACATCGAGTGTGGCGAATGCGGATGCCAGTTCGGTGTCGAGGGCTAAACGATGCGCGACCCGTTGCGAGTTAGAGCAGAATCGCGGATCCGCTGCCAGATCGGGGCGGCCGATAACCTGTCGGCACAGGTTCGCCCATTCGCGTTCGTTCTGTACGGCGATCATCACTTGTTCGCCGCCCGCGGCGGATACGGCGCCGTAGGGTGCGATCGTGGGGTGGGAGGTGCCCATGGGTTTCGGGGACGCTCCGCTGTGGAGGGCGTAGTACAACGGGTAGCCCATCCATTCGGTCATCGCCTCGAACAGGGAAACCTGCACCGGCAGTGCCTCGCCGGTTCGATCGCGGTGCCGCAGCGCCGCGAGGATGCCGCTGTAGGCGAACGAGCCGGCGGCGATGTCGACCACGGAGATGCCGGTCTTGGCAGGAGCGCCGGGTGAACCCGTGATACTCATCAGGCCGGCCTCGGCCTGGATGAGCGCGTCGTAGGCCTTCTTGTCGCGCGAGGGTCCGTCGGCCGGGTAGCCGGAGATCAGGCACGCGATCAGGTCCGGATGCCGGCTGCGCAACGAGTCGATGTCGAGTCCCAGAGAGCGCAGGGCACGGGGGGAGAGGTTCGCGACGAGGACGTCGGCCCGGTCGAGGAGCGCATGGAGCGTGCGCTGTCCGTCCGGGCTGGCGAGGTCGAGTTCGACCGACTCCTTGCCGCGGTTGAGCCAGACGAACGCGCTGGCCTGACCGTGGACGACCGTGTCGTAGTTACGGGCGAAGTCTCCGCCGCCGGGGCGTTCGACCTTGATGACCCGCGCCCCGAGGTCGGCGAGTTGGCGGGTGGCCAACGGTGCAGCAACGGCCTGCTCGATGCCGACGACCGTGACATCGGCGAGTGGTAACGGTGTCATACGTGGACCTTCTCCGGTTCGAGACCGAGCAGTGCCGCCGCGCGGACGACTACGGGTCGGTCGATGAATGTTCCGTCGGGTAGGCGCACCGCACCGATACCGCTGACCTGCGCCTGCCGGTACGCGTCGACAACCGCCTGAGCATGGATCAGCTCCGCCTCGGACGGCGCGAACGCCGCGTGCACGGGGGCGATCTGGGCGGGATGGATGATCACCTTGCCGCCGAATCCCAGCGACCGCGCGTGCTGCGCGGACGCTTCCAGTTCGACCGGATCGTCCACCCGGGTATGGGGCCCGTCGAGCGGTCCGGCCAGTCCGGCTGCGCGGGAGACGAGCACGAGATGCGATCGGGCGTGCAGATATTCCTCGCCCGTCACGGTCGGTGTGACCCCGAGTTCGGCGGCCAGGTCCAAGGTCCCGAACACTAGGCACTGCACGCGGGGGGCGTGTGCGATGCTCTGGGCCGCCAGGATCCCGGCAGCGGACTCGAGGATAGCGAGGACCGGCAGTGGGATCTGCGTGGAGTGTTCGGATTCGAGACTCCGCAGGTCGGCGTCGAGCTCGAGGAGTTGGGCCGCGGACTCGACCTTGGGGATGAGGAGCCCGGCGGCCGAGCCGATCACCGCGCCCAGCGCGTCGAGATCGCTGCGGTAGTCATCGCTGCCGACCGCGTTCACCCGGACATAGACCCCTTCGCGGGTGGACTCCGCCAGGAACTCCCGGACATGATGGCGTGCCACAGGTTTCGACTCCGGTGCGACGGCGTCCTCGAGGTCGAGAACTACCGCGTCGGCCTCTGTCGCGACGGCGCGGGCCATGCGGTGAAGGTTGTCGCCCGGTGCGAACAACAGTGTTCGAAGCGAGTTCACTAATAGGCCTTTCGTATGTTCACTCTGATGGAACGATGTTCCGGCCAGTGGTACGAGATTGGCATCGTTGAACCGGTGCTGTCAAGAGAAACGCTCGAATGCCTCGACGAAAAGCGTGTGTTCTCTGTCCGGGCGGCCGTGACCGTAGAGTCGATCAATCACAGTTGTTCCATCCTCAGAACGTCGTCCTACTGCCACCTTCGCGATAAAACGCGCATGCAGAGTCATCCCACAGCAACGGGATTGCGCCTTGGGTTGCTGTCCCAGCCCGAGGGTGATTTCCGGGGGTATGCCCGCAGCGAACCAGGTGGAGTCACCACCGCCTCAGTATTGGGCCCGACTGAGACGGCACCGCAGCGAACCAGGCCGGGCGGACCCGACCTCTCGCCACAGCCACTCAACCGTGGTCACACTGCCTCGGCCGCCTTACGCATCAAAGGGGCAGGCCCCGGAAGGCGAGTTGCCCACTTGCTGCGACTAAGGGTTGATCAGTGGAGCCACCGGCTTGAGAGGGGCCAGGCGTTCGAAATTTGGCAGAGTGCACGGTCTGGAACCAAGCCAGGAGGGCCGACCGTTGCGCCAGTGATCTCACTCCGCACACCCCGCATACGCACGTCGGTGGACCGCCCGTAACAATAAAGCTCTGCCACTAGCCGATGGATATGCAGTACTGCGATAGATGATGCGGGCTCGGCAGGGGCATGCTCGTGAACACTTCGCTGGTCGGGAGCACATTCATGAGGTGTGTGCCAAAACGCTACACGTGCTCTAGCTCACACACGCGGCATACTTGGGTGAGATCTCCGAGCGCGGTTAAGGGCGCTGTTGATCCTTCGAAAGGAAAGCTACAAATGTTGGATACGGTTCGCGACCCGGCCCTCTTTCGTCAGCGGGAGAGTTTCCTGTCCGGGGGAGCGATGGACGAGCGGGTGCGGGTGCGCCCCGAGATCCTGGACTCCTGGCGGAGGTCGATGTCCTGCGCGGTGAACCCACAGGAATCAGGTCCGGAGTTCGTCGACATCAACACCGACTCCAGACTCACCGAGGCCGCGGTGCCGATCATCGACCGGGCATTCGAGACAATCGAGTCGGGAACGGCCGCGCTGGTCCTAACAGACGCGAACGGAATCGTTCTGCGCCGATGGTCCAGCGGGGGCTGGTTGAACCGGGCGCTCGGCGAGCCCTTTGCCCAGGCGGGCTACAGCCTCGCTGAGGCCTCGGTCGGGACGAATGCGATCGGGATAGTCCAGGAAACTGCGCGGCCTATCCTCATCGGCGGAGCTGAGCACTACTCAGATTCTTTCCTGCCTCTAGTGTGTGCAGGCTGTCCGATCTTCCATCCGATAAGCGCGAAGCTGATCGGCATTTTGGATGTCACATGCAAGGTGGCGGACACCCACACAGTGTTGCTGCCATGGGTATGCAAACTCGCTGAGGAAATTCAGCGATGTCTGTTGGACCGCAGTTCCAGGTCGGATCAGATGCTGATGGATGAGTACATGCGCGCTTCACGAGCCCCAAGCCGCTTACCCATTATCTGTCTCAATGACCGCACAATTATCGCTACACCTTCGGCGGCCCGTGTCGTCGATGGCGTGAATCAGGCCTTTCTGTGGGAGCACGTTGGACGCGCGATAGGGAAGACCGGATCCGAAACGTTCGATCTACCGCTGACCAGCGGGGACGCGGTGACCATCCACTGTCGGCCTATCTGCGATGACGGGAAGACCGTCGGTGCGGTCGTCCGGTTGGTTGATCGCCCGGCATCGCGGGCGCCCCTTGCCAGAACCACGGAGATGGCCGCTCGGCTCGAGTCGCTCGGTGGGCAGAGCGCTGCGTGGCGATTCATGTGCGAGGAGTTGGCGCGTGGTAAAGAACTGGGCATTCCGTTGCTGTTGAGGGGCGAGCCGGGCACGGGTAAGTTCACGCTCGCAGAAGCGACCTACCCCGACAATGAGTTAGTCGTCGTGGATGCGGCGACTGCATATGTCGAGGATGTGGCCCAATGGTTTGGGCGTTTGCAGCGTGCGCTGGACGCCGCCCCGCCAGCGGTGGTCGTCATCCGTCACCTGGATGTGCTCGAACCTAGACACAAACGCGTCGTCAGCGCCACCATTGAGCGCCATGTAGACCTGGGCAGGAAGCTGATCCTGGTCACCGAATCGATTGGACCCGAGACCGTTAGTCACAGCGCCGTCGACGATTTCACCGGATTCGCGATCACCGTGCCAGCGCTGAGCGATCGACAAGAAGACTTGCCTCATATCCTGGAGTCGCTGTCGATGTCACTGTCCGGTCGGCCTCGGCGGTGGCGGACGGATGCGATACAGGCGATTTCTCGTGCGGAGTGGCCTGGGAACGTACGTCAGCTCCGTAACATCGTTCGCGGCGTGATCAACGCACACCCTGCCGGTGACATCGGAGCTAAGCAACTGCCGGTGAATCTTCTCACCGACACACCCCGAAGGAATTTGGCGCGACTCGAGCGTTTGGAATTCAATGAAATCATCTCCGCCTTGCGCCGCTTCAACGGCAATAAGGTAGAAGTGGCCGACTACCTGCAAATCTCGCGGTCCACGCTATACCGCAAGATGAAGATGTTCGGTCTCGATCTGGATCGCTGGGCTTACTGAAGCGAGACAATAGATTGGTGCGCTCTTCGGACGCGTTCCGGTAAGAAATCTTCCTCCCCTCTCCGCGGAGGAAGTCGCGCCGCGTAAGCCGGGCAGTCGGAGGTCACGCTTGCTGCGGCCGATCTGTGACCAGTTGAAGCAAGCCATCGCCCATCCGCGAGAACGCGGCTTCGGTAAACACCATCAAGTGTCGCAAAATATTACACGCGTTGGGGTGTGACCGGATCTATGGTCATTTCAAGGAAATCGTAGGTATCGACCGGCCACCGCGGCGCGAACGTAATGGAGCTTGACAATGGCGAAAACGAGGTCTGACGCACTGCTGAAGTTGTTCCAGTCTATGGCGGAGCGAGCTGCATCAAATCCGAACATGGATTTGACGATGCTTCGAAATATGATGGAAGAACTGCACTTGCAGTCGTCCGAACCGGAAAAAGTCTGCTACGAAGAGGTTTCGGCGGGGGGAGTGCCCGCGATGTGGTGCAACCCCGAGGGGGCTGCCGAAGACCGTGTGCTGCTCTTCACGCACGGGGGCGGGTTCGTCACGAACTCCATGCACAGTCATCGAAAAGTAGTGGGCCACTTGGCTGGAGCGCTGGGCGTGCGGGCACTCACACTCGACTACCGACGTGCCCCAGAGAATCCCTACCCGTCGCAGCTCGAGGACGCGAAGACCGCCTACAAGTGGTTATTGTCTGAGGGGGTGGCGGCAAACCGCATTGTCACAGCCGGTGACTCCGCTGGAGGTAACCTGGCAACGAGTGTCGTTCTGGCACTCCGTGATGAAGGCGTGGCGCTGCCGGCCGCCGTTATCGGCTTCTCACCATGGTACGACATGGAGTTGGTGGGTGAGTCGATGGACAGCAATGCGTCGAGCGACGCCTTCGTGCAACGGGAAATCCTGAACCAGATGGCCACTCTATTCCTTGGAGAGCACGGCTCCCGAACGGATCCTTTGGCGAATCCGCTCCACGCGAACTTGGAGGGGTTCCCACCTGTCTTTCTCACCGCCGGCGGCGACGAGACGCTTCTGTCCGACTCAGAGAGATTCGCGAAGATGGCTACCGACGCAGGTGTGGAAACTGTACTGACAGTCGTACCTGGCATGCAGCATATCTACATCATGATGGCGGGTAGGGCACATGAGGCTGACGACATTGTCGGTGCCGTGGCTGAATGGGTACGTCCCAAGCTCGACCTGTCTTGACCGGCTGGTACCGGTACCGCACCGACGACTGAGCGCGGTGTGTTCTTCGCCTGCGCAGTGACCAACTCGTCCAAATATCTGTCGCTCGACTTGCAATTGATCGGCGGACCTCCATCGATAGGAGTCACCATGACAACCATGCCATTTAAAGACGAAGCCGATGCCTCGATCTCCTCCACACACGATGTCGTTGTAGTCGGTGCCGGGTTCTCCGGACTGTACATGCTGCACAAGCTGCGCGAACAGGGACTATCGGTTCTTGTGCTCGAGGCCGCCACCGACGTGGGCGGAACTTGGTACTGGAATCGTTATCCCGGAGCGCGCACCGATAGCGAGAGCTACTACTACGCATACTCATTTTCGCCAGAACTCGCCCAGGAATGGGAGTGGAGCGAACGGTACTCTTCGCAGCCGGAACTCCTCAAGTACCTCAGCCATGTTGCAGATCGCTTCGATTTGCGCACTGATATCTCATTCAACACGCGCCTACACTCAGCTGTGTTCGATGAAGACGCGAATGTGTGGCGGTTGACAACCGAGAGCGGTCAGCATCTCACAACAACGTTCCTCGTCACCGCTCTGGGGGTGCTTTCACAGCCTAATCTGCCACCCTTCAAAGGAATTGAGAAATTCAAGGGGGAGACTTACCACACCGCCCGATGGCCGCATGAGCCGGTAGACTTCAGCGGTAAGAGGGTCGGTGTAATCGGAACCGGATCCAGTGGTGTCCAGGCAATCCCGCAGATCGCACGTCAGGCATCGGAGCTGGTCGTATTCCAGCGCACACCAAACTTTGTGGTGCCCTCGCAGAACCACCCTACTGATCCGGAATTTATGCGCGAGATCAAAGAACGATACAGCGAGGTTTTCCGCGAGGCTCGTGAACACTGGTTCGCTGTTCCCTTGAAGATGACTAATCGAATGGGGTCCGACTTCAGCCCCACAGAGCAGCAGGAAATCTTCGAGGCCGGATGGAAGAAGGGTGGATTTCGGTTCCTCTTCGAAACGTTCGACGATGTCATGTTCAGTCCGGAGACAAATGAACTCGCAGCGGAGTTCATTCGGTCGAAGATAAGGGAAATCGTCAAGGATTCCGAGGTCGCCGAGTTGCTGTCCCCCCGCGACCACCCGTACGGGTCGAAGCGTCCGCCGGTCGGCACTGAGTATTACGAGACCTATAATTTGGACCACGTGTCCCTTGTCGACGTTCGCAAGGCACCGATCCAAGAGATCACGGAAGGTGGGGTGCGGACCGCAGATAAGAGTTATGAGCTGGACGCGATCGTCTTTGCCACAGGCTTCGACGTCTTCACCGGCGCGCTCAACGCGATCGATATTCGTGGCCGTGAGGGTCAGCCACTGCAAGCTAAGTGGGAGAGCGGTTCCCAGGCCTACCTCGGTCTGGCAACCAGCGGATTCCCGAACATGCTCATGGTGACTGGACCGGGCTGCCCGTTCACCAACCTGCCGGTCTGCATCGAGGAGAACGTCGAATGGATCGCGGGATGCATCGACTACGTCCGTAAGAACGGGGTAAAGCTAGTCGAGTCGACAGAGGCGGCGGACAAGGACTGGCTTCGGCAGGTTGAGGAGTCAACCGCTCAGACCCTGGTTCCGTTGGGCGAGAATGCTAACTCATGGTTGCTCGGCGCGAACATTGACGGCAAGCATCGCGGGCCGACCGTCTACTTTGGTGGTGCGGACAAGTACTTTCAGATCTGCGACGAGGTTGCAGAGAATGGGTACGAAGGATTCGAACTGCTGAAGTAGTTCCAGATCGATACCTCCGGGGGTGCTGTCGGTGCGACGGCGCCCCCGGAGGTCTTCGTCGACTCACTTGTTGCCGCCGTGGTTCGCATCCGTCATCGAAACACAACCGCGCCGGCACATTCTCGAAAGGATTTACATGAGTTCGCCGGCCCCGTCACCTACGCAGGCTTTGATCGGCCGTCTAACGAGTTTCGACTTCGCAACTCTGCCGCCAGACGTTGTCACTGCTGCTCGCCACTGTATTCGCGACTGGCTCGCGGTCGGGATTGCCGGCTCGACCCAGGACGTCACTCGACTCGTGCGGGACGAAATATTCGACCGCGGCGGAAATCCTCAGGCCACTCTCCTCGGAGCACCGAAGAAGGTGTCGGCGCATGACGCAGCATTGTGCAACGGGACCGCATCCCACGCCCTGGATTTTGACGACGTACTCGAAACTATGCTCGGTCATCCGTCTGCGCCGGTGTTGTCGGCCGCGATGGCCGTCGGGGAAAAGATCGGGGCCACCGGAGCGGCCGTCATGACGGCACTCGTCGCCGGGATAGAAACCGAATCCTTCCTAGGACGATTGATGGAACCCGGTCATCACGAAGCAGGGTGGCATACCACGGCCACACTGGGCACGTTCGGCGCGACGGCCGCGGTTGCACACCTACTGCGGCTCAATGGGGATCAGTTCAATCACGCTTTCGGTCTGGCGGGTGCGCAAGCGGCGGGCATGAAGGTGAGCTTCGGAACGATGGCGAAGCCATTCCACGCGGGCCGCGCCGCCGCCAACGGCGTTCTCGCTGCCTCACTCGCTCAGCGCGGCGTCACTGCCGCTGCCGACACTATCGAGGCACCCGGTGGTTACGCCGAACTGACGACCGACACGCTCGACCGCACTGCGGTCAGCACACTGCGCGAGGACGACTACGACATCAAGCGAGTCCTTTTCAAGAGGCATGCCTCGTGCTATCTCACGCATTCTCTGATTGAAGGTCTGCTCCAACTGCGTCCCCTGCTGGGCAGCGACACCCGCGTGGTGTCGGCCGTACATCTGCATGTTTTACCGGTACACCTCACGACCTGCAATAGCGAGACCGCACGTACCGGCCTCGAAGGCAAGTTCAGCATGCGCTTTCTGGCGGGATTGGCACTGGTCGCCGGCAAGGCGAGCGAGCAGGAGTTCAGTGACGCCTGGCTGAACCATCCTGAAATACGACGTATTAGCGAATTGGTGCAGGTTGTTCCTGACCACATCGGAGCACAGATGGCCACGCCGGTAGAAGTCCAGACCATAGACGGCCGAATGCTACGTGCCTGCGTCGATATGGGGATTCCCGCAAGCGGACGAAGGGTCCTCGATCAACAGACACGCTTGGTCGAAAAGTTCGACTCGCTCGTGGAGCCTGTAAATGGGAGAGGTGCGAGCACGCGACTGTCCGAGCTCGTCCAGTCCTTTGAGCACTTGGAGGACGTCCGCACCCTCATGTCGTACACCCGGGGACGCGCAGGCGCGTCGGTCGTATAGCGCTACCGCGCTATACGACCGACCGGCGTCGAGGTGTGGTCGTACTCTCGGTGGTGAATTGGGGCCGCAACTCACGTCACGCAGTCCGGACAGCGCCTAGGCGCGGTCGTCAAAGGTAATGAGACCACGAATATTCCGTCCGGCCCGCAAGTCTTCGACTGCGACGTTGATGTCATCGAGGGCGTAGGTGCGGGTCGCAAGGTCATCCAGCGGCAGATGCCCGGAGTTGTACAGTCGCAGCAGCCGAACGATGTCGTACTGAGGATTACTGGACCCGAACAGCGTTCCTCGAATGGTCTTGTCGGCAAGGGCCAAGCGGTTGCCCGAGAGGCATACGTTCATCTCGTCGGCCTTGGCGAGGCCGACGATGACGACCGTCCCGCCTTCGCCGATGGTGTCCACAGCGTTCGAGACCAAGTCGGCATCCACAATTCCTGCCGCGAGGATAGCCTGGTCCGCGCCCTGTCCCCAGGACAGCTCGGTGATCCGGCTCTTGGCTTCCTCGGCAGTGGCGAAGGTTTCGGTAGCACCGAATCGCTCGGCCATATCACGCTTGAAGGGAATCGGATCGACCGCGATCACGTGTGCGGCACCAGCCATCGACGCACCCTTGACTGCGTTTATTCCAATCCCGCCGACGCCGTACACGGCCGTAATGTCACCAGCTTTCACCCCGCCTGCGTAAACAGCTGACCCCCAACCAGTCGGAACACCGCACCCGGCCAACGCTGCAGTGTGCAAAGGCAACCAAGAGTCGATTTTGACCAGCGAATGCTGACTCACGACCGATCGTTCGGAGAATGTACCGAGCATGCATGTTCCGCCGAAGTCTTCGCCGTCGGCATGGAAGCGGAAGGTGCCGTCGGGAAGACAGCCGACCATCGCATTGGCGCCGAGCAGGCAGAGATTCTGGCGTCCGGTCGAACAGTAGCGGCACGAGCCGCAACTAGGAGTGAAGCTGCATACCACATGGTCGCCCACTGCAACTCGGTCAACACCTGGCCCGACCGCCTCGACAACTCCAGCTCCTTCGTGCCCCGCGACCATGGGAAGACGTGCTTCGAGATCTCCATCTGCGATGTGCAGATCGGAATGGCACAAACCTGCCGCCGCAAAACGGATCTGTACCTCGCCTTCGCGTGGTGCCGCGAGTTCGAGTTCGAGGACCTCATAGGGAGCCCCAGTTTTCCGAATAACGGCCGCCTTGGTCTTCATGAGTTCCTCCATGTCGAAGTTTTCTGTACCAGCGGCGCTGTGCGCTGTACACGGCCGACGGTAACGCCGAAAGTTGCGTGTCCCGTGTTCTAATTTCGGACATCCCCCCGCTCCGGTGACCTCGTGAGTCAATCTGGCACAGGTTGCGCGAATGAGTAATTGGCAGTTCGTATATTTCACGTAGCGGACGATCGACAATGCTGAGGAGCTGACAAAGTGGTGGCGCAATTCGACAACGGCTTCGTCGTCGGTACCAGGGGGCTCACGATTGGAGCGGAACTGGTCGAGGGAGCCGGAGACAATCTGGACGTACTGAATCCCGCCACGGAAAAGGTGCTCGCCACGGTGGCGGTCGCGTCCGTGCAGCAGGCCGACGAGGCTATCTCGGCGGCCCGTACAGGGTTCGAGGTATGGCGGCGGCTCTCGCCGAGGGAACGTTCTCGGCACATGCACCGGTATATCGATCTGATCGAGCAGGCGCGCGAAGAGCTGGTAGCGACCCTCGTCAACGAGGTCGGGAGTCCTATCAGTCTGGTCGAAGCTGCACAGGCATATCTGCCTGTGGATCAACTTCGATGGTTCGCCGACGCTGCTGCGCGGGACCGGGTCGAGCACTTGGGGCCTGCCCTCGCCCCGGTCCTCAACGTCAGTCAGATTTCGTACAGACCCGTAGGCGTTGTCGTCGCAATCTCGGCCTACAACTATCCGCTGATGATCGCAGCGCTGAAACTCGGGTCGGCACTCGCTGCAGGATGCTCCGTGGTGTTGATGCCCTCGCCGCGCGCGCCGTTGACGGCGTTGCGCCTCGGCGAGCTGGCACTCGAGGCCGGCCTCCCCCCCGGCGTCGTCAATGTCATTGCCGGCGACCCGGCAGTCGGTAGGCATCTCGTCGCGCACCCGGGCACAGACAAGGTGTCGTTCACCGGATCGGTGCCGGTCGGGGCAGACATCCTCGCCACCGCGTCGTCGCAGATCAAGGGGGTCACGCTCGAGCTGGGGGGTAAGGGCGCGGCCATTGTCTTCGAGGACTCGGACCTGTCTCGAGCCGTGGTCGACGCGCACATGCGATGGTCGCGTAATGCTGGTCAAGTGTGTACTGCACCCACCCGAATCCTCGTTCATGAATCTATGAAGGACGAATTCGTTGCGGCCAGCGCTTCGGTGTTCGAACGCTTGATTGTGGGCGACCCGTGGCGCCCTGAGACGATAATCGGACCGTTGATCACTCCAGAGCATCGTGAACGTGTCCAAAGCTACGTCGATGGTGCACTTGCAGCAGGCGGGGAAGTGTTACTGGCTGGTACAGCAGAGTTGCCTTCCACCGGGTGGTACATGAACCCCGTATTGCTAGGGGGATTGCCAGAGGATGCACGTGCGGTCCAAGAAGAAATCTTTGGTCCGGTGGCCGTTCTGCAAACATTCACCGATGACAGCGATGCCATAAGGATTGCCAACTCGACACAGTTCGGGTTGTCCGCGTCGGTTTACACAGCCGATATGAAGCGCGCGATGTGGGCTGCGGAACAGTTGCGTGCGGGAACTGTGTGGATCAACGGAGGGGGACCGTTGCGACCCGATGCGGTTTTCGGCGGATTCGGGTTGTCAGGTCTGGGCAGGGAACAGGGTGAGCACGGCATCATGGAATTTCTCGAGGCGCAGCACGTGCAATGGCAGCCATGACTCCAAACAAGAACTATCGAGGTCGTCAGTCGGACCAGGTTCCGGGTGCGTCGACGCATCGCCCGGAAATCAAGGTTGATTGACGAAGATCTCGGAGAGGGATATCAATAATGAAGGTGTTCAACGGAACCGCGGAGCTGTTGGCGGCCGACGGATCCGATCTGGGAACGAGCAAGTGGATCGAGATAGACCAAGATCGAATCGACAAGTTCGCCGAAGCAACCGGAGACTTCCAATGGATTCACGTAGATGCTGAACGAGCAGCGAGCGGTCCATTTGGTACAACAATCGCGCACGGATACCTGACAGTATCGCTCGTACCAGCGCTGTTGCGGCAACTGTATCGGGTCGATGGTGTACGAATGTCCCTCAACTACGGACTCGGGCGAGTGCGGTTTCCAACACCCGTACCGATGGGATCGCGAGTTCGAGCGAACGCAAAGTTTACGGAGGTACGCCAGCTCGAGGGTGCGGTGCAGGCCACCCTCGAAACGGTTGTCGAGTTGGAGCGGTCGACTAAACCGGCGTGCGTCGTCGAATCAATTGCCCGATACGTCAACTGAGCCACTTCGGCTGCGGCCCGAACGGGTCGGGATGCGTTTGACGAGGACGGCAGGCCGCGACGCCTCTGCATACGAGTTTGTATCGCGATATAGAACAAGGATTGAGAATCTCTGTCGCGAATCAGCGAAGTCGGGACACCGCCCGACACGTGCAGCAAGACAGAGCGGATTATTCACGCACTAATGAGCAAGTGAGGAACGCCGAAATGGCTAGTGAAGTAACGAAAATTCGATCCGATATAGCGTGGAGTACTTCGGATGAAATAAACATCCGCGGAAGAAGCCTGCCCGATGAACTTCTCGGCGAGCTGACTCTCGGTGACTTCTCGTTCCTGCAGTTGACCTCGCGGATCCCGAGCCCCGAAGAGTCACGGGTCTACAACGCGATCCTGGTTACTCTGGTCGAACATGGCGTAACACCCAGCGCGTTGGCGGCGCGATTGACTTATGCCGGGGCGCCAGAGGCGATGCAGGCAGCAGTGGCTGCCGGTTTGTGCGGCCTTGGATCTGTCTTCGTGGGCAGCACCGAAGGCGCCGCTCGACTGTTGAGCGAAGCGATCCCGCTGGGATCGGAACCGCCCGCGGACCTGGACGCGTTGGCGCGTTCTGTAGTGGAGGACTGGGTTGACTCCGGAAAATCGCTACCTGGATTCGGACACCCGATCCACAAGCCAATCGATCCCCGCACGCCGCGACTGTTCAAGATTGCAGAGGAGACCGGGTTCGCCGGCCCCTATGTCGCGCTTGTGCAGTTGGTTGCGGCGCACGCTGAGCGACTCACAGGCAAACCACTCCAGGTGAACGCCACGGGAGCGATTGGCGCCCTCGCATGTGAACTGGGTTTCGAGTGGAAGGTTGTGCGTGGCTTCGGTGTAATGGCGCGAGCGGTCGGACTGGTGGGTCACGTTCTCGAAGAGAGTGAACAGCCGATAGCTCTGAAAGTATGGAGGCGCACCGAGGAGGAGGCAAGTCGCCATGCGCGTCCGGGTGGTGAAATGTGAGCACCAGTGAAATCGTGAGTTCTCGCACCGATGTGATCAACACACTGATGAACGCACGGTCGATCGCGATCGTCGGTGCGTCGGACGACAAGACCCGAATTTCCGGCAGACCGCTACATTTCCTACTTCGGGCAGAGTTCGCCGGCAACATCTACCCGGTAAACCCTTCGCGTACCGAGGTACAAGGCGTGCCGTGCTTTCCCTCGATCAGTGCACTTCCCGAGCCGCCGGATGTAGCAGTGCTGGTTGTACCAGCGGCAGCGTCGGTCTCGGTCATCCGGGAGTGCGCAAGTATCGGTGTTCCGATTGCCGTTGTCACTTCCGGAGGATTCGCCGAGGCGGACGCGGACGGACAGCGCTTGCAACGGGAACTGGTCGAGACTGCCCGCGAGGGCAACGTTCGGTTGCTCGGTCCGAACTGTCTTGGCGCATACAACGCGTTCAACGGCATGTATGCGACATTCTCGCAGACACTGATGCCCGCCTTCCCGAATCCGGGACCGGTGGCGGTAGTCAGCCAAAGCGGCGCGTACGGTTCGCATCTCGCCTTCCTCGCGCAGAAACGCAATCTGGACATCGGCTACTGGTTGACCACAGGTAACGAAGCCGATATCGACGTTGCGGAGGCGCTTGACTGGTTGGCTGGGCGCTCAGAAGTCAGTGTCATCATGGTGTATGTCGAGGGAGTCCGCGACGGATCGGCCTTTCTCCGGGCACTCGAACGTGCGCGTGCCAACAACAAACCTGTCATCGTGCTCAAGACCGGGAGCTCCGAGGTGGGCGCGCGAATGGCGGGATCGCACACGGGCGCATTAGCCGGCGCCGACGAAGTGTACGACGCGGCCCTGCGAAAAGGGGGCGCCTATCGTGCGATGTCGATCGAGGAACAACTCGACATCGCGTACGCATGCGCCCGTGCGCGGCCTCGGCCTGTGAATCGGCTGGGTGTCGTCACAGTATCTGGTGGGATCGGCGCCCACATCTGCGACGTCGCCGACGCTTACGGTTTGATGATGCCGACGTTGCCGGACGATGTGCAGCGCAGATTGCAAAACTTGGTCCCCTTTGCCTCGGTCGGCAACCCGGTGGATTGCACCGGCCAAGCTCTACAGGACACGACTCTTACGTCGGAGGCTTTCCGGGCCCTACTCGGTCCCGGCGATTGCGATGCGGTCCTCGGCTTCTACTCAACGGTTCCAGCGGCGAAGGTCTTCGCCCAGCGACTGCAGGATGCCATGGAGTCGGGGACAGCCGGACACCGGCAGGCGTTGCGAGTAATCTGCATGGTCGCCGGCGCAGAGACTATCCGGGAGTACGAGTCACATGGCGTGCTCGTGTTCGAAGATCCCGACCGAGCCGTGCGCGCGATCGCGGCATTGTCCCACTTCGGCAGGGTTTTCGACACTACAGCCGAGGTACCTGACGTGTTGCCGGTCGCAGCGTCGACACTTGAATCGAGGCCGTACAACGAGGTCGAAGCCAAGCGAATCCTTCGCGCCGCCGGCGTGCCGATGCAACGGGAGATCGTCGCCCATACCGCCGACGAGGCTGCCGCGGCCGCCGAAGAACTCGGCCTACCAGTTGCATTGAAAATCGTCTCAACGCACATCGCACACAAGTCCGATATCGGTGGTGTCGCTCTGGGACTCGTCGATTCGGATTCCGTGCGTACTGCATACCGCTTGATCATGGAGTCGGTCCACGCTGCTCGGCCCGATGCCGTCATCGATGGTGTTCTGGTAGCACCGATGGCGGCTCCCGGGACGGAGCTGATCATCGGTGCAAAGATCGATCCGGCTTTCGGACCAGTGATCATGGTGGGCCTCGGTGGGGTGTATGTGGAGACACTGAGCGACGTCGTCGTGCGCCTAGCTCCCCTGGACCACCATTCGGCCAAGGCAATGCTCAGCGAGTTGAACGGTGTGTCGTTGCTGACGGGCTCTCGCGGACGAGAACCTGTTGATCTCGACGCGGTCGTCGACTGCCTGGTTGCAGTGTCGAAATTCGCGGCGGCGCACCGCGACGACCTATCGGTCGTGGAGATCAACCCGGTGGTTGTCTACCCGGCGGGTAAGGGCGCACTCGCATTGGACGCGGTCTTGATCGGCGCAGAAGAAAGTGCGTCAGTCGAATGGGATAACGAGGAGAGCAGGGCATGAGCACATCATTGGCTGGACAGGTAGTGGTGGTTACCGGTGCGGGTGGCGGCCTCGGCCGCGATTTCGCGCTGCAGATGGGTGCTGAAGGGGCGTCCGTCGTCGTGAACGACACCGGCGTAGAACTGGACGGCTCGGGCGGCAACGCGTCACGCGCCCAAAGTGTGGTCGACGAAATTACCGCCCAGGGGGGATCGGCCGTCGCGAGTACCGACTCGGTCGCCGGCTGGGAATCCGCGCGGCAGATTGTGCAGACAGCCGTCGACACATTCGGCCGTATCGACGCCGTTGTCAACAACGCCGGCATTGTGCGCGACCGCATGATCTTCAAGATGAGTGAAGAGGAGTGGCGTGCGGTGATCGATGTTCACCTGCACGGGAGCTTCTTCGTCTCACGTGCCGCTGCGGACTACTTCAAGAAGCAGGAGTCCGGCGCGTACGTGCATATGACGTCGACCTCGGGCTTGATCGGAGCGATCGGTCAAGCGAATTACTCGGCCGCCAAGCTAGGAATCGTCGGACTTTCACGCTCGATTGCCAACGAAATGGCTCGGTATGGTGTTCGTTCGAACTGCATTGCGCCGTTCGCATGGAGCAGAATGACCAGTTCGATTCCTACCGACACTCCGGAGCAGCGTGCGCGTGTAGAAAAACTTCAGCTGATGCAAGGCTCGAAGGTGGCTCCACTCGCCGCGTATCTGGTCAGCGACGGTTCCAATGTCAGCGGACAGGTATTCGCGGTACGCGCCAATGAGATCTACCTTATGAGCCAGCATCGCCCGGCCAGGACGATGCACCGTAGTGAAGGTTGGACCGTCGAGACGATCGGTGAGCACCTGATCCCGGCCTTGAACAGCTCCTTCACTCCGCTCGAAGTGACCACAGACGTAATCTCCTGGGATCCGGTGTGAACATGAGTGTTTCGCATATCGAAGCGTCAGACCTCGACGCCGATACATTGGCCGAATTGGCATCTGTAGCAAGCCGGTTCGCTCAGCCGAACGTTTCTCGCGTGCGGACACTGCGGGAATCCGGACAGTCATTCGACCGTGAAGTATGGACCCGGTTCGCCGAACTGGGTTGGCTGGGGTTACTGGTACCCGAGACGCTCGGCGGTGCAGGAGCCGGCGAATCCGCAGTTGCGGTAGTCGCTGAAAAGCTGGGGGCTGGAGCGTATCCGGAACCGTACGCAGCTTCGAGCGTGGTGGTAAGCCACCTGCTAAGCGGCCTCGCGCTAGCCGGGTGCGGCAACGCCCAAGCGCTGCTGGAATCGGTACTCGACGGGACCCAGCTGCTATCGGTGGCGGTCCCGGCAGATGGTGGCCCCACGGTGCGAAACGGACGGGTCCGTGGCCGACGAGACGGTGCAATCACGGTGTTCGACGGCGTAGCGAACTGGGTACCGGTTGCCGAGGCCGACACCTTCCTAGTGTATGCAGAGGCTGAGGCTGGGCCAGTGCTTGCATCCCTGCCGCGGACGGCCGATGGCATGGTCCTTGAATCGAGCACCCTTTCCGACCACACAACGGTTGCGACTATCGAACTGAGCGGAGTTACTGTTCCAACAGCAGACCTCATCGGCATCGGTTGCGATGTTGACGCCGCGCTCGCCGAGGCGACGGACGTGGCGCTGATCGCTACAGCCGCGGAACTCATCGGCGTGGCCGACAGAGCATTGACACTTGCGCTCGAATTCATTACGAGCCGCAGCCAGTTCGGCAAACCGATCGGCTCGTTTCAGGTGCTTCAACATCGGGCCGTCGACATGTACATTCAGCTCCGCCTTGCTCGCGCGGCATTGCGCAGCGCGCTGTCTGAGAGGACGAAGTCGACTACCACAGTGCAGCGACGGCGCGCCGCGGCCAGTAGCGCAAGAGCTCGATCCTGCATCGCGGCAACGACCATCTGTCGCCAAGCGGTGCAACTTCACGGTGCCATCGGCTTCACCGACGAGTACGACCTCGGGTACTACGTCAACCGGATGGTCGCGCTTACCGCGTGGTTGGGTGGCCCGGACGTGCATCGACAACGGTACTTTGACCTGCTCGGAGGACGACCGGGCAATTCGAGAAATGGAGGTTCGCGATGACCGACTACGGCGTACGCCAGGAGCTCGAATGGAACGCGTTGACCGATGATGAATTCAGGGACATCGTCCGCGAGGAGTTCGAGGCGAACTACCCGGACGAGATCCGCTATCCTTCGCGCCGGTTGTACTGGCGAGAGCAATCGGCTTGGTTCCAGCGAATGTCGGAAAAGGGCTGGATTGCACCGAACTGGCCTGCTCGATACGGAGGAATGGGCCTCGCCCCGTCGAAACTGTTGATCTTCTTCGAAGAGCAGGAGCGATGGGGGATTGCGAGATTTCAGGATCAGGGCGTGCGAATGATCGGTCCCGCACTGTTCGAGCACGGCACGGAGGATCAGCAACGTCGCTTCTTGCCAGGAATCCTCAGTTGCGAGCACAGGTACTGTCAGGGCTACTCCGAACCTGGCAGCGGCTCGGATCTGTCGAGCCTCCGTACGACCGCCCGCCGTGATGGCGATGAGTACGTCGTCAATGGCAGCAAAATCTGGACGACCATGGCCCATGACGTGACCCACATGATGCTCCTGGCCCGGACGGGGGCCGACGGCCGACGTCAGGCAGGCATCAGTTTCTTCATCGTGGAGCTCTCCACCCCTGGGATTACGGTGCGGCCGATCACCGACATTGCCGGCCACCAGGAATTGTGCGAGGTCTTCCTCGAGGACGTCCGAATTCCCATTCGGGACCGCGTAGGGGAGGAGAACCACGGATGGGAGGTCGCCAATACGGTTCTGCGTTCCGAACGAATCCACATCGGTAGTCCACAGCTGCCAGCGTATGGGCTCGAAAGTCTTGGAAACGTTGCTACCGCATGCGGTCTTTGGGACGATCGCGCATTCCGCGCCAAGTACGCGGAGCTCCTCCTCGACCTCGAACATCTCAAAGATATCTACGGAGAGTTCGCGCAAGCGTTTGTAGAAGGGCGCCCGATCGGGCCGGACGTCTCATTGCTGAAGATCTGGTCGACCGACCTTATCCAACGGATCGCCGAAGTCATCCGGGAATCAGCGGGACCGGCCGGTGCAGTGGTCGGGAGAATTCAAACCGATGACAGAGAAACCATCGACATACTCGACGTGTTCTATAAGGCCCTGCCTTCCACGATATACGGTGGCAGCAACGAGATTCAGCGGAACATCATCTCGAAGAGGGTCTTGGCGCTGCCAACGTAGAATGCGAATCCGTCTCATGGAGGCGAAGCCCCGGATTCCGACCCCACCACGTTCAATGAAGTGACTTGCATGACTGTGGTTGCACCGGACCCGAGCATGCAGGGTTGGCCTCTTGGCGACGACCCGCACCACCTTGCAGCGGTGAGGTTCCGCGTCGAAAGGTGTTGGGCATGGCATACGCGGATGCGGTGTGGTTCGGGTGATTGGCTTACCGGCTCAGTTGGCATCCTTACCGCTCGAACTCCGGATGCGATTCGCATGATCATGAGACCGACGGTGTCGAGACCGGCATCAGCCTAGAGTTCCCCGTCCGCACTCCTAAAGATGCGCGGGCAGAACGTAGATGAGTTCGGAAAATGGCGTCCTCTGAGTATTGACACTGCCGAAAGCCGTGACCTACATTACATTTCGCGGCCGTTCTGCTGGACTTGTCACAGTGGCCGATTCTCACTCCGGATCGATCCGATCAACGGCTAACCAAAGTCAGCTCAAGTATGAGTTCCCCTCGCGCTTGAGTTCACCTACAACAGGAGGCAGCGAAAATCATGCTATTCGATACGTTCAAACTTGGTGCGCTGGAGCTTCAGAACCGGATCGTCATGGCGCCGATGACCCGAGTCCGTGCGACGGCATGCGGTGTGCCCTCTGCCAGCGGCGCCCTGTATTACGCGCAGCGTGCAACCGCTGGTTTGATTATCAGCGAAGGCATCGCACCGTCCCTCCAAGGCCAGTCCGAACCGAACGTTCCCGGTCTCTACAATGACGAACAGCAGGCCGCATGGACGAAGATCACTGACGCAGTGCATGGTGCTGGCGGACGAATCTACGCTCAGATTATGCACGGTGGGCGCATCGGACACCCAGAGATCCATGGTTTGCAGCCCGTAGGAGCTTCGGCCGTTGCGGCGCAGGGCACCGTTTACACATCAGGTGGCAGATTGCCTTTCGTGACGCCGGTCGAGATGACTGTAGATCAGATCGAGGATCAAATCGCGGTATTCGTGAGCGCTGCAGAGCGTGCGATGGCTGCGGGCTTCGATGGCATCGAGCTTCACGGTGCGAACGGATACCTCATCCAACAATTCCTGTCTGACAACAGCAATATGCGCACTGACCGGTATGGGGGATCGCATGAGAACCGCGCGCGCTTCGCTGTTGAGGTTGCGACGGCGGTCAGCGACGCTATCGGCGCCGATCGCGTGGGAGTCAGATTGTCGCCCGGAGGAAAGTTCGGCGACATGAACGAGAGTGATACCGAGGGACTCTACCGAACACTGATTGGAATGCTCGATCCGATCGGCCTGTCATATCTCCACGTGCTCGAGACCGCGTCGGATGTGGTCAACGATGCGATCCGTGACAAGTGGAACGGGACACTGATGGTTAATCCCTCATTCGTAGACTTGAAACAGATGGGGACCGTTGGTGCGCGATTTGCGGATAAGCCCAATGCCGCCCGCTGGCTAGCGCGAGGAGCTGACCTGATCAGTTTCGGAAGGTACTTCATCTCGAATCCAGACTTGGTTCGTAGGCTGCGAGAGGATCTCGAGCTTGCCGACCCTGACCTGAGTACCTACTACTCCGGCGGTGACGAAGGTTACATCGACTATCCCGAGTGGTCCCCGGTCAACGCCGAGAGCTGAGTGTACGGTCGTGCGACACCGAATGCTCGAAGGGCCGCGGCGGCCACTTGACCAGAGATCCCTCGTCAGCTCAATTTGCAGATGCTCGAATTTAGTCGGCCTCCGAATTCGATTCGGCGCGATCTGCTCGTGACCCTCGTGCCCGCTGAATGTTGGGCATGGCCAATTGTGACCGGAGGATTGGCATGACACCAATCACAGAAACTCGGACAAGGACTGGGATCTCCCCGTTGAAATTGCCGAGGCTTGCGGCGCCGAGAGGCTCCGAAGTTCTGGCAGCTGAATTGCGTGAACGGATACTGCGCGGTCACTATGTCGAGGGTACCCGGCTGCCGACCGAGCGACTCTTTTGGCCGCCCAAACTCAGCTTAGTCGTACAACGGTTCGCGAGGCGCTCAAAACCCTCGAAGTGCAGGGATTGCTGAGCATCAAGCCCGGTCGCGCCGGAGGCGCCACCGTGCAGCGACCGGGTTCGCACCTGGTGGCGGACGCTGTCGCACTGACTATTCGTGGAAGGGAAGCGGGCCGGTCCCGCTTGATCGAGGCACGTCAGGCAATCGAACCTTTTTGTTCCAAACTTGCTGCCGGCGTGCGCGACTGTAGCGATGTGGCAGCCATGGAAGAGGCAAATGAGTCCATGACGGTAGCCGAAAACGTAGCGAGTTTCCGTCGGGCCGACGCGATGTGGCACGTTGCAGTAGTTTACGCGAGCCGCAATCAGTTGATGACGGAGTTGGCGTCTGGTCTGTTAGCGGTCGATGAGGAGGCCGAGACCCCAGAGTTCGTCGACCATGAGACGCGCACCAGTGTCTTGGTGGCGCACCGCGCGATCACGATGGCGATCCGGAATCGTGACTGTGCGGCGGCAGAGCGTGAGATGGCCCGACATCTCCAGTCGGACGCAAGGTGCGCGCGGGCCTAGCGGACCCCATAGCTCCGGTGGTGCCCTGTGTGTCAGGGTGA